>NZ_JABFMQ010000006.1:0-241397 GCF_013359625.1 Herbaspirillum sp. C9C3 | reverse complement strand
TTGGCGAGACAAGAAAAGTGAGCGGCTGCCGGGCCGCCCCCGGCGCTCCGTTCCGCCCGGAGAGAGAAAATAATTAAGCTAGAGCGCAGGAAGACATTCCGTGCAGACTACCCAAGAAAACAAGCAAACAATTTCTGATAAGCAACAAAAACAACCCCCAAAAAAACCCCAGCCGAATAAAACTGGCAAAATCTCGCCTGAGCGACACAAGATTCCATACCTGCGCATCACCAATCATCGGCAACAATCCTCAGTCTCACCTCCGATTTTCGTCGACGAATCCACTTATAACTCCAGGTTAATAATGGCTATGTCATAGCCCTTACATCCCTCCCATGAAATTGAACGACATTAGCAACGCTGCCAGAACAATGCGAAAAGCACCCCCACCAGCAACGCCCATTTTTTGCCTGACCCAGCCTGACCAGCCCGCACAAGAGGATGGACAGCGTCAGACAAGTTTTCCGGCGAATAAAAACGGACCAAACGGAGACAACCCACAATGAACGCCTTGAACAAGTTCTTCCGCCTGGAAGAAAACGGCACCACCGTACGCACGGAGCTACTGGCCGGCCTGACCACTTTCCTGACGATGGCCTACATCATCTTCGTCAACCCCAGCATTCTGGGCGATGCCGGCATGCCCAAGGACTCGGTCTTTGTGGCCACCTGCGTGGCGGCGGCTGTCGGCACGCTCATCATGGGCCTGTATGCCAACTACCCCATTGGCCTGGCCCCCGGCATGGGTCTGAACGCCTACTTTGCCTATGCTGTGGTCAAGGGCATGGGCTTCCCGTGGCAGGCTGCGCTGGGCGCGGTGCTGATCTCGGGTTGCTTGTTCCTGCTGGTGAGCGTACTGCGGGTACGCGAGCTGATCATCAAGAGCATCCCGGCCTCGCTGCGCACGGCCATTCCGGCCGGCATCGGACTCTTCCTGGCCATCATCTCCCTCAAGAGTGCCGGCATCGTCGCGGCCAACCCCGCCACCTTCGTCACCCTCGGCGACCTGCACCAGCCGGCCCCGGTGATGGCCATCATTGGCTTCCTGGTGATCGTGGCGCTGGACCGCCTGAAGGTACGCGGCGCGCTGCTGATCGGCATCCTGCTGGTCACGGTGCTGTCCTTCCTCTTCGGCGGCAACCACTTCTCCGGCATCTTCGCCGCCCCGCCCTCGGTGGCCCCGACCTTCCTGCAACTGGACATCAAGGGCGCCATCTCCATGGGCCTGTTGAATGTCGTGCTGGTGTTCTTCCTGGTGGAACTGTTCGACGCCACCGGCACCCTGATGGGCGTGGCCACTCGCGCCGGGCTCATGAAGGAAGGCAAGATGGAGCGTCTGAACAAGGCCCTCATGGCCGACAGCACCGCCATTGTCGCCGGCTCCCTGCTGGGCACTTCCTCCACCACCGCCTACATCGAAAGCGCCGCTGGCGTACAGGCCGGTGGCCGCACCGGCCTCACCGCCGTCGCCATCGCCGTGCTGTTCCTGCTGTGCCTGTTCATCGCCCCGCTGGCCGGTGTGGTCCCGGCTTATGCCACCGCACCGGCGCTCTTCTTCGTGGCCTGCCTGATGCTGCGCGAACTGGTCCACATCGACTGGGAAGACACCACCGAATGCGTGCCGGCCGTCATCACCGCCCTGGTGATGCCCTTCACCTACTCCATTGCCAACGGCCTGGCGCTGGGCTTCATCAGCTATGCCGGACTGAAGCTGCTCACGGGTCGTATGAAGGATGTTTCAGTGGTAATCTGGATCATCGCCGCGATCTTCCTGTTCAAGATCATCTACCTCGGCGGTGAGTGAGCCCTGCCCGGGAACATGAAGTAAATTGAAAAAATCGAGGAGGCAGCCCGGCACGACAGGGGCTGCCTCTTCGGGATCGTGACAAGAGGGAACCCGACAATCATCCGCAACAATCGTGCGCGGACAATCCGTTTCCTCTTTTGACGACCCCGGCACGTTTCTTGAATGCCATCCGGCCACGGGAGACACCACAGGCCGGCCCCGCCCCAAGCGGACAGGCCGCCTGAAAGCAGATCCAACAACAAGAAGCACGCCCCACGATACGCCCTGGAGCGCGCCATAAAGCAGTCTGTTTTGTAGACAATCCATTTCGAGTAAAGCCAAATGCCAGAGACTACCCGCCCCATCCAGTTCTACTTTCGCGGCCAGACCCACGAAGTAGCAGGCCAACCCACGACCCGCACCGTTCTGCAGCATCTGCGCGAGGACCTGCATTGCACCGGCACCAAGGAAGGCTGCGCCGAAGGCGATTGCGGTGCCTGTACCGTGGTCGTGGGCGAATTGCGCGATGACCGGCTGGAACTGAAGACGGTCAATGCCTGCATTCAATTCCTGCCCACGCTGGACGGCCGCGCCCTGTTCACCGTGGAAGACCTGAAGCAAGCCGATGGCTGCCTGCATCCGGTGCAGCAGGCCATGGTGGAATGCCATGGCTCGCAATGCGGCTTCTGCACGCCGGGCTTCGTGATGTCGCTGTGGGGCCTGTACCTCAAGCACGACAAGGATGGCATCACGCCCGGCAAGCGCGAGATCGACGATGCCCTCTCCGGCAACCTGTGCCGCTGTACCGGCTATCGCCCCATCATCGATGCGGCACGCCGCATGGGCGAACTGCCCAAGGTCGAGTTCGACCGCGAGGCCGTCAAGTCGGCCCTGCGCGCCATCGACCAGGACACGCCGCTGGCCGTCACGCATGCAGGCCAGACCTTCCATGCACCGCGCACCCTCGCACAACTGGTGCAGCTGCGTGCCGACCTGCCCAAGGCCCGTATCCTGGCCGGCTCCACCGACGTGGGCCTGTGGGTGACCAAACAGATGCGCGAGCTGGGCGATATCGTCTACATCGGCCGCGTGGAAGAACTACGCGCCATGCAGGTGCAGGACGGCATGCTGGAGATCGGCGCCGGCGTCTCGCTGGAAGAGGCTTACGCCGAAGCCGCGCGCCATTATCCGCAAGAGCTGTCGGAACTGTGGCAGCGCTTCGCCTCCCTGCCCGTGCGCAATGCCGGCACGCTGGGCGGCAACGTCGCCAATGGTTCGCCCATCGGCGACTCCATGCCCTGGCTGATCGCACTGGGCACGCAGATCGTGCTGGCCAGCGTGCGTGGCCAACGTGTCATGCCGCTCGAAGATTTCTACCTGGCTTACCAGAAGTCGGCCCTGCAATCCGATGAAGTGGTGCAGGCCGTACGCATCCCGCTGCCGCGCAAGGACCTGCGCTTCCGGGTTTACAAACTCTCCAAACGCTTCGACCAGGACATCTCTGCGGTCTGTGCCGCCTTCGCGCTGCGCATGGACGGCGACACCATCACCGAGGCGCGCATCGCCTTCGGCGGCATGGCCGCCACCCCCAAGCGGGCCGCGCAGGCTGAAGCGCTGCTGCAAGGCGCTGCCTGGAGCGAAGCGCAAGTGCAGGCAGCGATGGCTGCACTTGCACAGGACTATGCGCCCCTGTCGGACATGCGGGCCACCTCGGCCTATCGCTTGCGCACGGCGCAGAACCTGCTCTATCGCTATTGGCTGGAAACCCGCACCGAGGCGCCGCTGGCGCGTCAGGATGTGCGCGCCTTCGCGGTCAGCGCCGCGTGAAGCCCTTGGACCGAACCAGCAGGAGAACCGCATGAACAAGCAAACCGAACAATTCCTCAACACCCTGGTGCAGCCGCCCAGGGACTGGGCCACCGTGGGCAAGCCGCATCCGCATGAATCGGCGATGCTGCACGTGACCGGCGAAGCCACCTATACCGACGACATCGTCGAGCTGCAAGGCACGCTGCATGCGGCGCTGGGGCTGTCGCAAAAGGCCCATGCCCGGGTGCGCGCGATCGATCTGGAGCAGGTCAGGGCCGCGCCTGGTGTGCGCGCCGTCCTCACCGCCAACGATATTCCCGGCGAGAACGAATGCGGCGCCATCATCCACGATGACCCGGTGCTGGCCGATGGCCTGGTGCAATACGTGGGCCAGCCAGTCTTCATCGTGGTCGCCGACAGCCATGACCAGGCCCGCCGCGCCGCACGCCTGGCAGTGATCGACTACGAAGAACTGCCGCCGATCCTGACCCCGCGTGAGGCGCACGCTGCGCAATCCTACGTGCTCCCGCCGATGCACCTGACGCGCGGCGAACCGGCTGTGGCTCTGGCGCTGGCGCCGCACAAGCTGCGCGGCCAGTTCGACGTGGGCGGCCAGGAGCAGTTCTATCTGGAAGGACAGATTTCCTATGCCATCCCCAGGGAGGGACGCGGCATGCACGTCTATTGCTCGACCCAGCACCCCAGCGAAATGCAGCATCACATCGCCACGGTCCTGAAACTGGCCTCGCATGACGTGCTGGTGGAATGTCGGCGCATGGGCGGCGGCTTCGGCGGCAAGGAATCGCAATCGGCCCTGTGGGCCTGCGCCGCGGCGGTGGCGGCAGCGAAACTGCGGCGCCCGGTCAAGCTGCGCGCCGACCGCGATGACGACATGATGGTCACTGGCAAGCGTCACTGCTTTGCCTATGACTATGAGATCGGTTATGACGACGATGGCCGCATCGTCGCGGCAAAAATCGACATGATCTCGCGCGCCGGTTTCTCGGCCGATCTGTCCGGCCCGGTGGCCACACGCGCGGTCTGCCACTTCGACAATGCCTACTATCTTTCGGACGTGGAAATCCACGCCATGTGCGGCAAGACCAACACCCAATCCAATACCGCCTTCCGTGGCTTCGGCGGACCGCAGGGTGCCTTGGCCATCGAATACATCCTCGACGAGATTGCGCGCAACCTCGGCCGTGATCCGCTGGAGATCCGCCGCAACAATTTCTATGGCCCCAGCGAGGCCGAAGGACCGGAGGCGCGCAACGTCACCCATTACGGGCAGAAGGTGGAAGACAACATCATCCACGGTCTGGTCGACCAGCTCGAACGCACCAGCCGCTATCAGGAACGTCGCCGCGCGGTCGCCGAGTTCAATGCCGCCAGCACGGTGCTCAAGAAGGGCCTGGCTCTGACGCCGGTGAAGTTCGGCATTTCCTTCAACGTGCCGCACCTGAACCAGGCCGGCTCGCTGGTGCACGTCTATACCGATGGCTCGGTGCTGGTCAATCACGGTGGCACCGAGATGGGGCAAGGTCTGAACACCAAGGTGGCGCAGGTGGTCGCCCATGCCCTGGGCGTGCCGCTGGAACAGGTGCGCTGCACCGCCACCGATACCAGCAAGATCGCCAACACCTCGGCCACAGCCGCCTCCACCGGCAGCGACCTCAACGGCAAGGCGGCGCAGGATGCGGCCCTGCAGATCCGTGCACGCCTGGCCGAGGTGGCCGCGCGGCATTTCGGCGTGGAGGCAGCATCGGTACGCTTTGCCGATGGACTGGTGCTGGCAGGCGAGCAATCACTGCCCTTCGTCGAACTGGTGATGAAGGCTTATCTGCAACGCGTGCAATTGTGGTCCGACGGTTTCTATTCCACGCCCAAGGTGCATTGGGATGCCAAGCGCATGCACGGTCATCCCTTCTTCTATTTCGCCTATGCGGCGGCGGTATCCGAAGTGGTGATCGATACCCTCACCGGTGAATGGAAACTGTTGCAGGCCGACCTGCTGTATGACGCCGGCGAGAGCCTGAACCCAGCGCTGGACATCGGCCAGGTCGAAGGCGGCTTCATCCAGGGCATGGGCTGGCTGACCACCGAGGAACTGTGGTGGAACAAGGACGGCAAGCTGATGACGCATGCCCCCTCGACCTACAAGATTCCGGCCATCTCGGATTGTCCGGAAGCCTTCCGTACCGAGCTCTATGCCAACAGCAATGTCTCCGATACCATCCACCGCTCCAAGGCCGTGGGGGAACCGCCGCTGCTGCTGCCGTTCTCGGTGTTCCTGGCAATCCGCGATGCGGTGTCGGCGGTGGGCGCGCATCGTGTCAATCCCCCGCTGCGCGCACCGGCCACCAGTGAAGCCATCCTCGACGCGGTCGATGCCGTGCGCGCGGCCACGCTTACCCAGTAATACGCGGCGGAGAAACATCATGACCACATGGCTGAGCGCATTGCGTCGCATGCAGCAGGACAGCGTCCCGGCGGTGCTGGTGACGGTGGCACAGATCCAGGGCTCGACGCCGCGCGAGCCCGGAGCGCGCATGCTCTATACCGCCGGGGGCCAGTTCGACACCATCGGCGGCGGCCACCTCGAATGGCGCGCGACGCAGATTGCCCGCGCCATGTTGCAGGCCGACGCCGCCCCGCTGACCAACCGCCGCCGGCTCGAACGCATCGCCCTCGGGCCCAGTCTGGGCCAATGTTGCGGGGGCGTGGTGTTGCTCTGCTTTGAGCGCATCGAGGCCGATGCCATATCACTGCACACGTGGCAGGCGCTGGAACAGGCGTGGTCCGAAGGCAGCGACCTGTGGCGCGCACTGCCGCTGGATCAGGACGGGCCGCTGCAACTGATGGATAACGATGGCGAGCCCTGCCCGCCTGATGGCCCCGAACTCGGCTTGCCGCGCGAGGCCTTGCGCCACGCGCGGCAGACGCAACTGGTACGCGACGCACAGGGCCGCCGCTGGCTGCTCGACCTGTGCCGGGCATATCAACCGCAGGTGCTGCTGTTCGGTGCCGGCCACGTCGGCGCGGCCATCGTCAAGGTCTTGTCCAACCTGCCCTGCCGGGTGCTGTGGGTCGATGAGCGTGAAGACATGTTCCCGCCCGATCTGCCGCCGCAGATCCGCATCGAGGCTACCGATGTGCCCAATGCTGCGGTCGACATGGCCGAACCCGGCGCGTATTATCTCGTGATGACCCACAGCCACGCCCTCGACCAGCAATTGAGCGAACGCATTCTCAAGCGTGACGATGCGGCGTGGTTCGGGCTGATCGGGTCCATCACCAAGCGCAAGCAGTTCGAGCATCGCCTCGCTGAGCGCGGTTACTCGGCGGCGCAGCTGGAACGCATCACCTGCCCCATCGGCATTCCCGGCATCTATGGCAAGGAACCCGCCAGCATCGCCATTGCCGTGGTGGCGCAACTGATGCAGCTGTGGGAATTGCGCTTTACCCACCCCAAATCCAAGGCATGGCCACTGAGTCTGGCCACACACGCTCTGGACGGCAGAGGCTGAAGGAACACCCTGCCGTCACCCCTTCCGGGAATCCTGTCGACACGTCCTGGCTGATCGCACCGGATTGCCCTTCGATTCCACTCTCGCAACACGGAAAGCATCGTCACGACCATGCCTTCCAGTATGATGACCACTGAATCGACGGCCCGCGCCCGTGCGCGCGGCGCCGCCTGCATCGAGGAAACACCATGAGCCCATCCCTGCAAGCCTACCGCGCCAGCCTGCTGTATTTCACCAACGATCCCGCCCTCGACGAGCACGCCACCCAATGGCACAGCGATGGCCTGCTGCTGGTGCAAGACGGCAAGATCCAGGCCGCCGGCGACTACGCCACGCTGGCCGCCACCCTGCCGCCCGGCACCGCCATCGAAGACCTGCGCGGCAAGATCCTTTGCCCCGGCTTCATCGATACCCACATCCACTACCCGCAGACCGACATCATCGGCTCGCCCGCGCCGGGCCTGCTGCCCTGGTTGGACAACTACACCTTCCCGGCTGAGCGCCGATTCCAGCAACCGGAACACGCGGCCGAAGTGGCCGATTTCTTCCTGACCGAACTGCTGCGCAATGGCACCACCAGTGCCGCCGTGTATTGCACGGTACATCCGCAGTCGGTGGATGCCTTCTTCGCGGCCAGCCATGCACGCAACTTGCGCATGGTGGCCGGTAAATGCCTGATGGACCGCAATGCGCCGGATTTCCTGCGTGATACGGCCGAGTCGGGGGTGCGCGAGAGTGAGGAGCTGATCGGGCGCTGGCACAACAAGGGGCGCCAGCATTACGCCATCACGGTGCGCTTCGCGCCGACCTCCACCCATGAACAGATGAAGCTGGCGGGCGAACTGGCCGCGCAATATCCGGACACGTATATACAAACCCACGTGGCCGAAAATACCGACGAAGTGAAATGGGTGAAGGAACTCTATCCCGATGCCCGCAGCTACCTGGACGTGTATGACGGCTATGGTCTGATGCGCCAGCGCGCGCTGTATGCCCACTGCATCTGGCTGGATGACCAGGATCGTGCCCGCATGGCGGCCACGCAATCAGCCGCCACCTTGTGCCCGACGTCCAACCTGTTCCTGGGCAGCGGCCTGTTCGACTTCGCCCGTGCCGATGCGGCGCGCGTGCCACTGTCGCTGGCCACGGATGTCGGCGGCGGCACCAGTTTCTCGATGCTGGAGACCATGAACGAGCTCTACAAGGTAGCCCGCATGGGCGGCACCTACCTCCCGGCGCAACGCATGTTCTATCTGGCTACCCTGGGCGGTGCCCGCGCGCTTCAACTGGAAGGCACCATCGGCAGCTTCACGCCGGGCTGCGACGCCGACTTCATCGTGCTGGATCCGCAGGCCACGCCCTTGCTGGCCCGCCGCAGCGCCACCACCGACAGCCTGGAGGAACAATTGTTCGCACTGGCCATTTTGGGTGATGACCGTGCCATCGCCGCGACCTATTCGGCGGGGGTGCGGGTGCATCAGCGCTGAAATCGTTCATATCGGCCCCGATGCGGGGGAAGCCGGGCTTGCCGTTGAGGCAAGTCCGGCTTTTTTTTACGGCCCATTTTGTAGCGGTTTATCCCATCTTTTCGAAACCGCTGGGCGACAGCCTGAGGGAACATCAAACCTCAACGTATCCCACATGCAACATCAATTGATTATTTCCCTTAACACACTAATCAATTGATTTAGTATTGGAGCTTCCGCCATGTCAGCGACCCGATTGCAGGTGCAGCACTTCCTCACCCGCTTGGGTGCCTTGCCCTCCCGGGACATCATCTTGTCGCGTCAGCGCAAGACACTGGAATTCATGGCGCAAATCGATTTCGAGATGGTGGATGTGGTGCGCGAGCTCAAGCAGCTCCGCATCGAGGACTACAGCTACGGCCCCGGCCAGAACGACTGGGGCACAGGCTGGGTCTGGCACTTCGGCAAGACGGTAGCGCAGCACATGGGCGGGCAGGAGCGGGGCCATCGCGTGTACATCAAGCTCTGTCTGGCAATGTCGCGCGAGGGACGCCGGACGACGTGCATGTCATTTCACCCGCCTGAAAGACCAATGCAGTTTCCTTTCAAGAAGCCCCCTGTGCAATGGAGTGTTTGATGGAGTGTTTTATGGAGTGTTTTATGGAGTGTTTTATGGACCTGAAGCCCTTTGAAATTTGCCCCAACTGTGCCGGCGAGGGAACCGTGCATCTTGTCAGCACGACGGAAGCCCGTATCGTGAACAAGGAAACGTTTGACGTACCGGTGGATTATTTCGCCTGCGGCCGCTGTGGCGAGAGCTTCCAGACGCTGGACATGGAAGACAGCCTGGTCAAGGCGCGCGCGCTGTATCGCGCGCGGCATGGAATGGTTGAGCCGGACCGGCTGATCGCCTGGCGCAAGTCGCTGGGGCTGTCACAAGTCGAGCTGGCTGCGGTGCTGGGCTGGGGCGTGGCCACCGTGAGCCGCTACGAAAACGGCAAGCTGCAGTCCGACGCGCATGACAAGGCCATGCGCATGGCAATGGGCTCGGTGGACACCCTCATTGAACTGGTCCGCAGTGCGCGTGATCTTGCTCCGCAAGTGCGTACCCGGCTGCTGGCCGAACTGGAAAAGCGGGCGGGCGCCGCTGCGCTGGAGAAGGCCTTCGTGAGCACCGCACGTACCGCCCCTGCCGAGAGCCTTCGGCTGGACAAGCTCGAACAAGTCGTGCTCTTGCTCAGCGAAGGCGAAGGTGTCTTCGTGACCAAGCTCAACAAGCTGCTCTTCTACAGCGATTTCAAGCATTACCAGCAGCGAGGAAGAAGTCTCTCGGGGCTGGCTTATGAACGCCTGCCCTACGGACCGGTGCCGTCAGCTTTCCGCCTGCTGTTTTCCCTGCTGGAGCAGCGTGGACTCATCGAACAGGCGGAGGTCCAGGTCGGCGCGATGGAAGGGACCCAGGTGCGGGCCTTGCGCAGTGCCGACCGCAATCACTTCGATGAGGACGAACTGGGCCTGCTGCTGGCCATCAAGAAGCGCTTTGCCAAGATGAGCGCCAGTGACATTTCCGAAACTTCGCACCGGGAACAGGCGTGGACTCAGACGCCCATGGGCGCCCTGATCGACTACCGGCACGCTGCCGCACTGAGCTTCTGAATCCTTTCAGCGCGGCTGATACAGATAAAGAAAAGCCTCCACCGCCCGCTGGGCCGACGCCTGCAGCTGATCCGCCGGGATCTCGGTGACCACGTTGAGCATGCGCACTTCCATCCATTCCGCTTCGATCAGCGCGCGAAACTGCATGGCGGCGATCCAGGCGTCAGAGGAGCGCAGCTTGCCCTCCTCCATTTTGACCTTCAGGAAATCGGCAATGCGCGTCCAGCCGCGTTTGGGCCCGCGCTCATACAGCAGCGGCCCCAGTTCCGACTTGCCCGCGTAATACATCGCCAGCCGCTTGACCGCCACGATCTCCGGCCGGAACACCACCCCCAGATAATGATTTGCCAAGCGCAATAAACCGGCCCGTACTTCGTCTTCATTACGCAAGGCCATGAACAACTCTTCAAACTGGCAACCCACCTGCTTGATCATCACCTCCACGAAGATTTCTTCCTTGGAGCTGAAATAGTTGTACAGCGTGGCCTTGGAGCCCCCGATACGGGCCGAGATTTCCGCCATGGAGGCGCCTTCGAAACCGATTTCGTTGAATACCTCGGCCGCGATGTCGATCATCTGCTGCCGCCGCTCTTCACTCTTCTTGCGCATGATTGTCCTGTAATGCCGGCCAGAAAACCGGCCAATCCCGAATTATAGGCGACGATGCCGCAGAAAGCCGCCTGATTACCCTCAAATGCGGTAGAAAAAACCATGTTGCGGCAATGCCGCACAAAGACGAGCAATTTCTCGCAATGTGCCTTGACACTTCATAAAACCGAATACTATACTGAACTGTACAGTTAATAAACATCCGATTTCCTGATTCAGTCGTTCACTCCACTCTCCACGCAAATGAACAAGAACTCATCCCTCCCCGATCAGCGGGCGCCCCATCCGGCGCTGCGATCCGCGCGGCCTACCCTGCCGTGGCGGCGGGCGGTGGCGGTCTCGGCGGCCGTGCTGACGGCCACGCTCATGACCGGCTGCGCCTCCTTCACCGATCTCGGTGCGCGCGCCGAACCGAAATCCATCGATCAGTACCAGACCCGCCAGACCCTGGCCGCTGACGCCGTACAAGCCGCCTGGCCCAGCGACCGGTGGTGGACGGTCTACGGTGACGCCCAATTGAATGCGCTTATCGATGAAGCCCTGCAAAGTGCACCCTCCATGGCCGTGGCCAAGGCGCGCCTGATGAAGGCCGAAGGCAGCGCCCAGCAGCAAGGTGCGGCCCTGTATCCGCAAGTGAGCGGCAACGCCTCGCTGGACCGCATGAAGCAGTCCTACAACAACGGCGTGCCGCCGGATTTCGTGCCCAAGGGTTACAACAACGAAACCCGCACCACGCTGGACTTCAGCTACGAAATCGATTTCTGGGGCAAGAATCGCGCGGCCCTGGCCGCCGCCACCTCGGAACTGGAAGCCAGCCGTGCCGACGCCGCTCAGGCGCGCATCACGCTGGCCACCTCGATCGCCTCGGCCTACGCCGAACTGGCCCAGCTCTACGCCCAGCGCGATACCAATGTCGCCGCCCTGAAGGTGCGTGAAGAGACGCTGGACCTGTTCAACCAGCGCTTCAACAACGGTCTGGAAACCCGTGGCTCGGTCAAGCAGATGGAAGCCCGCCGCGCCATCGCCCAGGCCGATCTGAAAGCCACCGACGAATCCATCGCCCTGCAACGCAACAAGCTGGCCGCGCTGGCCGGTGCCGGTCCGGATCGCGGGCTGCGGCTGGCGCGTCCGCAGATCGATCTGTCCAAGCCCTTCGGCCTGCCGCAGCAACTGCCGGTGGAACTGCTGGGCCGTCGTCCCGACATCGTGGCCGCACGCCTGCGCGCTGAAGCGGCGGGCAAGCAGATCAAGGTGGCGCGTGCGGCCTTCTATCCGAACGTGAACCTGTCGGCTTATTTCGGTTTCCAGTCGCTGGGCATCGACATGCTCACCCGCAGCGGCTCGGACATCGGCAGCTTCGGCCCGGCCATCTCCCTGCCCATCTTCAATGGAGGTCGTCTGCGCGGACAGTTCCGTTCGGCCAGCGCCAGCTATGACGAAGCCGTGGCCAACTACGACCAGGCCGTCACCCAGGCCCTGCAGGACGTGGCCGATGTCGGCGTGAGCGAGAAGGCCCTGGCCGGTCGCCTGCACGACGTGCAAGCCGCCGCCGACGCCGCCGACGAGGCGTATCGCATCGTCAGCAACCGCTACAACGGTGGCCTCAACACCTATCTCGACGTACTCAATGCGCAGGACACGCTCATCAGCAACCTGCGCCAGCTCTCGGACCTGCGCTCGCGCATGTTCACCCTGGATGTCGCGCTGGTGCGCGCCCTGGGCGGCGGCTACCGTGCCGCCGACGACAGCAAGAGCCAAGACAGCGCCACCGCGCCCCACACCGAACAGCAAGCGAAAGGTTGAACATCATGTCCCACAGCGATTCCCAGGCGGCCCACACCCTGGCCGAAGAAACCCGTCAGCGCAATGAAGCGGCCAGCAAGGCGGCCGCCGCGCAAAAGCGCAAGAAGCTCTTTTCCATCTTCGGCGGCGTGGTCGCCATCGTCGCCATCGGTTACGGCACCTACTGGTACCTGATCGGCTCGCGCTACGTCGAGACCGACAATGCCTACACCGCCACCGAAGTGGCCACCGTCACCCCCGCCATCAACGGCATCGTGGCCGCCGTCGACGTGGTCGACACCCAGGCCGTCAAGAAAGGGGATGTTCTGGTGCGCATCGATGATGCCGACGCCAGGCTGGCCGTAGACCAGGCCGCCGCCGACCTGGACCGCACCGAACGCAAGGTCAAGGGCTACTTCGCCAACGATGCCGGCCTGGCGGCCCAGGTGCTGGCCCGCGAAGCGGACCAGAAGCGCGCCAGTGCCCAGTTGCTGTCGGCCCAGGCCGACCTGCAGCGTGCCCAGATCGACCTGCAGCGCCGCGAAGCGCTGGCCAAGTCAGGGTCGGTCTCCGGCGAAGAACTGAGCAATGCCCGTACCGCCCTGCTGACCGCCCAGGCCAATCTGAAGGCGGCCGAAGCGGCTGAAGTGCAGTCCCGCGCCAACATCAAGGCCACCCAGGGCGCAGAAAAGGCCAGCACCGTGCTGACCGCCAACACCACGGTGGCCGACAACCCGGAAGTGGTGCTGGCCCGCGCCAAGCTGGATCAGGCCAGGCTGGACCTGGAACGCACCGTGCTGCGCGCCCCGGTCGATGGCGTCATCGCCCGCCGCCAGGTACAGGTCGGCCAGCGCGTGCAGAGCGGTGCCAGCCTGCTGTCGGTGGTGCCGCTGCAACAGATGCACGTGGATGCCAACTTCAAGGAAGGCCAGTTGACCAAGGTGCGCATCGGCCAGCCGGTGACCATGACGGCAGACCTCTATGGCAGTTCGGTGCAATACCACGGTGTGGTGACGGGCCTGTCCGGTGGTACCGGTTCGGCCTTTGCGGTGATCCCGGCGCAGAACGCCACCGGTAACTGGATCAAGGTGGTGCAGCGTCTGCCGGTGCGCATCTCGCTCGATCCCAAGGAACTGGCGCAGCGTCCGCTGTCGGTGGGCCTGTCGATGGAAGTGGAGATCGATACGCGCGGCCAGATCAAGGCCGGCGACGTCCAGCCCAAGACAGCCAGCACCGAGGCCAAGGCCGCCGCGCTGTAAGCGAGCGACCACCAGGAAAGACTCATCATGTCATCCACACCAAGCGCAACGGCTGGCGACCTGCCAGCCCCCAAGCCCGCCGCCCAGCCTGGTCTCTTCGAGGCCCCGCTGACCGGCGGCCAGTTGGTGGGCGCCGGCATTCTGCTGGCGGCTGCCAACTTCATCGCGGTGCTCGACACCACCATCGCCAACGTCTCGGTCTCGACCATCGCCGGCGCGCTGGGGGCTTCGACCAGCCAGGGCACCTACGTCATCACTTCCTACGCGGTGGCCGAAGCCATCACGGTGCCCCTGACCGGCTGGCTGGCCAATCGCTTCGGCACGGTGCGCGTGTTCATCCTCTCGATGGTCATGTTCGGCCTGTTCTCGGCGCTGTGCGGCCTGGCCAATTCGCTGGGCATGCTGATCGCCTTCCGCGTGATGCAGGGCTTGGCCGGTGGCCCGCTGATGCCGCTGTCGCAAACCCTGCTGCTGCGCATCTTCCCCAAGGAAAAAGCGCCGGCCGCCGTGGGCCTGTGGGCCATGACCACGCTGGTGGCGCCGATTGCCGGGCCGATCCTGGGAGGGGTACTGTGCGACCAGTACAGCTGGCCCTACATCTTCTGGATCAACGTGCCGGTGGCGCTGATCTGCGGCTATCTCGGCTGGCGCATGCTCAAGCGCTTCGAGACCAAGACCAGCAAGCTGCCCATCGATCGCGTGGGCCTGATCCTGATGGTGGTCTGGGTGGCGGCACTGCAACTGATGCTCGATGAAGGCAAGGAAAAGGACTGGTTCGCCTCCACCGAAATCGTGCTGCTGGCCGTGACCGCTGTGGTGTTCTTCATCGCCTTCCTGATCTGGGAGCTGACCGAGCACAATCCCATCGTCGACCTGCGGGTGTTCCGCCATCGCGGCTTCACCGCCAGCGTGACCACCATCTGCCTGGCCTTCGGTGCCTTCTTCGGTTCGGTGGTGCTGACACCACTGTGGCTGCAGGGCTACATGGGCTATACCGCCACCTGGTCCGGCTGCATCTCGGCGCTGACCGGCATCCTGGCGGTGATGACCGCCCCTCTGGTGGCCAAGATGTCCACCACCGTGGATGCGCGCAAGCTGGTCTGCATCGGCGTGACCTGGCTGGGTTTCATCACCTTCCTGCGGGCCTTCAACACCACCGACATGTCGTTCTTCCAGATCGGCTGGCCATTGTTCCTGCAAGGTATCGGATTGCCGCTGTTCTTCGTGCCGCTGACCGGGCTGGCACTCTCCAGCGTGAACGAGGAAGAGACCGCATCGGCCGCCGGCCTCATGAGTTTCTGCCGCACCATGGCCGGGGCGATTGCCACCTCCATCGTCAATACCAGCTGGGAAAACGACGCCACCTACTTCCACGCCGAACTGTCCGGCCTGGTCGATCGTGGCGGCGATGCGGTCAAAACCATGATGGCTGCCGGCATGAGCGCCGAACAGGCCACCGCATCCCTGGCGCAGACCGTGCAGAACCAGGCCGTGATGCTGTCCACCAACCACATCTTCATGATGGCCGCGGTGTCCTTCTCGCTGGCGGCGCTGGCGGTGTGGCTGGCCCCCAAGCCGACCCGGGTGGCCGATACGACAGCGGCGCACTGAGCCTTGCCCTTCTCCCCCCACAGTCCGTCTCCCCCTGCGGACTGGGCAGGCGGCCACTTCGGTGGCCGCCTGTTTTTTTTGGCGGGAATTTGGGCGGGAAGATGGACGGGCTTGGATGCCGAACTTTCTGGATATTCACCCACGGCTTTGCCCCTGCGCCGGGCCGCGCCGGGCGCAACCCTTGGCTGCACCGCCCCAATGCGCGTACAATCCCGGCTCAAGCATGCGGACCACGGTCCGCATTTTTGATTTATGGCGACCTCCCCATCGCGGCCGCCATGACGTCCCGCCGCCAGCCGTGGCTTGATGAACCCGTGGTGTCCACGGAGATCCAGGCCAGCCCGCGCGGCCATGCTTCCCGAACTTGCAAGAAGCGATGCCCGCATCGCCCCTGACCCATGACCAAAGACCTCGCCGCCCACACACCGATGATGCAGCAGTATCTGCGCATCAAAGCGGACCACCCCAACACGCTGGTGTTCTACCGCATGGGCGATTTTTACGAACTGTTCTTCGAGGATGCCGAAAAGGCGTCGCGCCTGATGGGCGTGACGCTCACCCAGCGCGGCTCCTCCAACGGCAACCCGATCAAGATGGCCGGTGTGCCCTTCCACTCGGTGGAGCAATACCTGGCGCGCCTGATCAAGCTGGGCGAGTCGGTGGCGATCTGCGAACAGATCGGTGACCCGGCCACCAGCAAGGGCCCGGTGGAGCGCAAGGTGGTGCGGGTGGTCACGCCCGGCACCCTGACCGACTCTGACCTGCTGCCCGAAAAGGCCGAGCGCTGCCTGCTGGCCATGCAGCTGCTGCCGGCCAAGTCGCGCAAGCAGATGCAGGTCGGCCTGGCCTGGCTGTCCATGGCCAGCGGTGCGTTGAAGATGATGGAATTCACGGTCGATAGCGCCCTGCTCGATGGCCGCGTCAAACAGGAGCTGGAACGCATCTCGGCCGCCGAAGTACTGGTGGCCGATGGCCAGCTGGAGCAGTGTGAGCCGCTGCTGCCCAACCGTGCCGTGACGGTGCCGGACTGGCATTTCGACCAGCCCAGCAGCGAGAAGGCCCTGCTCGATCAACTGGGCGTGGCCACCCTGCACGGCTTCGGCGCCGACGGCCTGGGCCCGGCCATCTGCGCCGCGGGAGCCCTGCTGCGCTATGCGCAATCGACCCAGGGGCGCGGCCTGCAGCACGTGCGCACGCTCACCGTCGAATCCGAAAATGAATTCATCGGCCTGGACGCCGCCACCCGCCGCAACCTGGAACTGACCGAAACCATCCGTTCGCAGGATGCCAATGCGCTGGCGCCCACGCTGTTCTCCACGCTGGACCACTGCCGCACCGCCATGGGTTCGCGCCTGCTGCGCCACTGGCTGCATCACGCCCTGCGCGACCAGCAGGTGGCGCGCGCGCGCCACGCTGCCATCAATGCGCTCATGCGCACCGATGCCTGCTCGGGCCTGTCGGCCACGCTGGCGGCGGTGCCCGACATCGAACGCATCACCACCCGCATCGCCCTGCTCTCGGCCCGTCCGCGCGATCTGGCGGGATTGCGCAGCGGTCTGCAGCAACTGGGGTCGCTGCGCGCCTACGTGGAAATGTGTGCACGTGACGCCGAAGCCCCGCTGCTGGGCCAGTTGCACGAAGACCTGGCGACGCCCGCGGAATGCCTGGACCTGCTGGAACGCGCCATCATGCTGGAACCCGCCGCCATGGTGCGCGACGGCGGCGTGATCGCGCGCGGCTATGACGCCGAACTCGACGAACTGCGCGGTCTGTCGGAAAACGCCGGCCAGTACCTGCTGGAACTGGAAGCGCGCGAGCGCGAACGTACCGGCATCGCCAACCTGCGCGTGGAATACAACAAGGTGCATGGCTTCTACATCGAGGTCACCCACGGCCAGACCGACAAGGTGCCGGAAGACTATCGCCGCCGCCAGACCCTGAAGAATGCCGAGCGCTACATCATCCCCGAACTGAAGGCCTTCGAGGACAAGGCGCTCTCCGCGCAGGAACGTTCACTGTCACGCGAGAAATTCCTCTACGAACAGTTACTCAATGACATGGGCGTTCATATCGTGCGCCTGCAATCCATCGCCCATGCCCTGGCCCAGCTCGACACCCTGGTGGCCCTGGCCGACCATGCCGTGCGCAACAACTGGTGCGCACCGCAACTGGTCGAGGAACCCTGCATCCAGATCGAGCAAGGTCGCCACCCCGTGGTAGAAAACCAGATCGAGCGCTTCATCGCCAACGACTGCCAGCTGGCCGCCGAACGCAAGCTGCTGCTCATCACCGGTCCCAACATGGGCGGCAAATCGACCTTCATGCGCCAGGTGGCGCTGATCACGCTGCTGGCCTATGTGGGCAGCTTCGTGCCCGCCACCAGCGCAGTAATCGGCCCCATCGACCGCATCTTCACCCGCATCGGCGCGGCCGATGACCTGGCCGGGGGGCGTTCCACCTTCATGGTGGAGATGACCGAATCGGCCTCCATCCTCAACAATGCCACCGAGCATTCGCTGGTACTCATGGATGAGGTCGGACGCGGTACCTCGACCTTCGACGGCCTGGCCCTGGCCTGGGCGATTGCCCGGCACCTGATCGACGTCACCCGCAGCTTCACGCTGTTCGCCACGCACTATTTCGAACTGACGCAGTTGCCCGACCTCCATCCGACGGCGGCCAACGTGCATCTCTCGGCCGTGGAGCACAAGGACAGCATCGTCTTCCTGCATGCCGTGCAGAGCGGCCCGGCTTCGCAGAGCTACGGCCTGCAGGTGGCACAACTGGCCGGGGTACCGGCAGCGGTCATCCGCGCCGCCCGCAAGCACCTCTCGGCACTGGAAAGCCAGTCCATGCAGCCGACGCCGCAGTTCGACCTGTTCAGCGCCCCTTCCTTCATGGATACCACAGTGGAAACTGAAGAAGCGCACGATGAACGCACGCCGCCAGCCACGGTCGAACCTGATCCGCTGGCACAGGCGCTGTGGCAGTCGCTGGACGGCATCGACCCCGACGCCCTCACGCCGCGCCAGGCGCTGGATGCGCTCTACCAGCTCAAGGCCCTGCGCCGGGGGCAATGAGGACAGCCCCCACCGCCGCTACCAGCCACCCTTTGACCCGCACAGAGACCGCATGCCGATCCAGCCGCTCCGTCACCTCCTGCTGAGCACCTGCTTGGCGGCAGCCACCCTGCTGGCTGCCGGTGCGGCCCGCGCCGGCGCGCAGGATTTCGCGTTTGCCGTGATCAACCACGCGGGCGCCGGGGTCAAGGGCGACGCCGGGCTGCGCCAGGCGCTGGCCGAGACGGATGCCGACAATCTCGCCTTCGTGGTGGTCAATGGCATCAAATCGCCCTCCGAAAGCTGCGACGACGCGCTCTATGCCCAACGGCATGACCTGCTCGCCCAGGCGCAGAACGGTATCTTCGTCTCGCTGGCAGGCAGCGACTGGATCACCTGCCGCGACCGCGAAAACCGCTCGGACGCCATCGAGCGCCTGGCGCGCATGCGCGATATCTTCTACGCTGGCGAATTCTCCCTGGGCGCCAGCCGCCTGCCGATGCTGCGCCAGTCGCTCACGCCCAAATTTCGCAGCTATGCCGAAAACACCCGCTGGGAAGTCGGCAATGTCCTCTTCGCCACCGTCAACCTGCCGGCGGCCAATAATCATTTCCTGCTCGATGGCGGACGCAACAACGAGTTCGAGGACCGTCTCATCGCCAACCGCAACTGGCTGCAGCACCTCTTCGCCTTTGCCGCACTGAAGAAGAGTGCGGCCATCGTCTTCTTCAGCGATGGCAATCCCTTCGGGACGCCGCCCAGGCGCTCCTTTTTCCGGACCCAGCGCGACGGCTTTGTCGAGACGCGCAAACTGTTTTCGGAACTGGCGGGCAAGTTCCGGGGCCGGGTGCTGGTGGTACATGCTCAGGGCGGCAAGAACAAGGCCGCCGCCCACATCCTCTGGAGCGGCAACCTCGGCAGCGTGGGTGTGGGCGAGCGCTGGCTCAAGGTAGTGGTCGATGAGCACCTGCCGCAACTGTTTGCGGTAGCCGATGCGGATGGAGAACGGCGCTAGGCGGCCAATACGGGTGAAAAACGGCTGGAAAGCGGCTGGAAAACGAGTTTTAACGACTTATATGAAGAAAAACGCCCGCAGAGCGCATCTGCGGGCGTTTTTTAGTCATCGCCGGAAGGAATTTACCGATTTTCGGGACGCCCTCGGCGGCGATGCAAGATCAGTTCAGCGGCTGGCTGCGGAAGTGGTCGCCGGCATCGCCTTCCTCTTCGTCATCGTGGTGGTGATGATGGCCATGGGCGCCATGCACGTGGCCGTGGGCCACTTCTTCCTCGGAGGCGGCACGCACTTCGGTCACCGCCAGTTCGAAGCGCAGGGCGATGCCGGCCAGCGGATGGTTGCCGTCCAGTACGGCCTTGCCGTCAGCGACTTCGGTGACGGTGAAGATGACCGATTCCTCGCTGTCATCGTCGGGCGAACCTTCGAACTGCATACCCACTTCCAGCGGCTGCGGCAGGCGTTCGACCGGCTCGATCTTGACCAGCTCGGAATCGTATTCGCCGAAGGCATCTTCCGGCTCGACCTGGATCGTGGTGCTGTAGCCGGTTTCCTTGCCATCCAGTGCTTCTTCGATCTTGGGCAGGGTGTTGTGGTAACCGCCGTGCAGGTAGACCATCGGCTCGCTGCTTTGCTCGATCAGGTTGTTCTGGGCATCCGACAGCTTGTAGTTGACGGAAACGACGGTATTCTTGGCGATCTTCATCGTAAGGGTCCTTTGTATCGATAGTGGTGCGGGAGCGGCAGGGCTGCGGTTCATGCGCGCCAGGCACCTGCCACCCGGGTTGGGGCCTAAGAACCATCCCCTTGCCATTCCCGCGAGGCAAGGACTCTTTCAAAACGGTTTCTCGACCCTGCGATTATACCTGCATCAAACTTGGTCGCCGCCAATGGCTTGCTGCCGCGCCAGCCCGCCTATAATGGCGACCATGAAAAAACTCGATCTGCTCGGCGGCATCACGCCCGCCCAATTCCTGCGTGACTACTGGCACAAGAAGCCGCTCCTGATCCGCAACGCCCTCCCCGGTTTCACCGCACCGCTGCCGCGCCGCGAACTGTTCGACCTGGCCCGTCGCGAGGAGGTCGAATCGCGCCTCATCACCCACCGCAGCGATGGCTGGGACATGCAGCACGGCCCCTTCAACAAGCTGCCGCCCTTGAAGCAGAAAGCCTGGACCCTGCTGGTGCAGGGCGTGAACCTGCATCATCCGGCGGCCGACGCCCTGCTGCGCCAGTTCCGCTTCCTGCCCGATGCGCGCCTGGATGACTTGATGATCAGCTATGCCACCGATGGCGGTGGCGTCGGTCCGCACTTCGATTCCTATGACGTGTTCCTGCTGCAGGCCCACGGCCAGCGCCGCTGGCGCATCAGCGCCCAGGATGACCTGACGCTGGAGGAAGGCGTGCCCCTGAAAATCCTCAGCCACTTCCAGCCGGAACAGGAATTCGTGCTGGAGCCGGGCGACATGCTCTACCTGCCGCCGCAATATGCCCACGACGGTGTGGCCGTGGGCGAGTGCATGACCTATTCGATCGGTTTCCGCGCACCGGCCTATCAAGAACTGGGCGAATCCTTCCTGGAATTCATGATGGATACCATCGACCTGCCCGGCCGCTATGAAGATCCGGACCTCAAGGCCAGCGCCAGACCGGCCGAGTTGCCGCTGGACATGGTGGCGCGCATCCGGGATGAACTCAACAAGATCCGCTTCACCGACGACGACATCACCATCTTCCTCGGAGAGCACCTGTCGGAGCCCAAACCCAGCGTCTTCTTCGAGGCACCGGCCCAGGAACTGTCCTTTGCTCGCTTTTTCCAGGGGGCCAAGAAACGCGGCCTGGCCTTGCACCGCAAGACACGCATGCTGTATCGCGGCTCCCACGTCTTCATCAATGGCGAATCCTTCCAGGTCAACCGCGGTGACAAGGCCATCCTGGCCCGCCTGGCCGACTCGCGTGTGCTCGACAAAAGCGACTTCGAGCAGGCCTCCGAAGACTTGCTGGAAGCCCTGCATCAATGGCATGAAAGCGGCTGGCTCGACATTATTCGAGATTAGTTAAAAATTATGGTGGCAACTTCTCGAAATTACTTTAGGAAATCCCGGGAAGTGGCTTGCATCAAGCTTTTGCGGCCGCAGGGCCGGGGATGTAAGTTCTTACAAATTCTTACGAATTCCCGTGGCGACGATGTGATTTCGGAAAAAAATAGCTATAATGATGGGCTGGAAAGTTTTCGTTGTCAGGCATTGTTTCGGCAGTAAAAAGATACAAGAACCGAAGCTCGACCGTGAGGTCATACCCGCGGCGAAAGCCTCCTAGTAGAGCGATAATTACCGGTAATTATTCATCGCACAATTTTTAAATACTGAAGGAATATTCATGAAAAAGACTCTGTTGATCGCTTCGTTGTTGGCTGTTGCTCTGGCTGCTTGCGGCAAGAAGGAAGAAGCTCCGGCACCTGCTGCTGCTCCCGCTGCTGAAGCTCCGGCACCTGCCGCTGCTCCCGCTGCTGAAGCTCCTGCCGCTGCTGCTCCGGCTGCTGACGCTGCCAAGCCTGCTGACGCTGCCGCTCCGGCCGCTGACGCTGCCAAGCCTGCTGACGCTGCCGCTCCGGCCGCTGATGCCAAGCCGGCTGAAGCCGCTCCGGCCAAGTAATCTTCGGATTATCTTCGGAAAAAACCGGTCGCAAGACCGGTTTTTTTTCGTCCGGCGTTTTGTCTCACGTACCGCTGGCATCGCGCCCTTCCCTTCACTTTTTCGCCTCAAGAACGTCGCCTCCGTGGTCGACAGGATCCGGCCCTCGTCCGACCGGGCAAGAAGCCCTCAAAACAGCCCGGGGACGCATCGCACCAGCGTCCCTGCAACCCACTGACAATCGGCTGACAGCGCCTCCTGAGGCCGGATTTGTGATCGGCGTCAAAGACACAGACCCGGCAAGGGCGTACAGCGCCCTGCAAGCTGAAGAAAAAGAGAAACAAATTGTTTCTGACGCGCCGCACACAAGAAGGAAGCAGCCTGACAAAGGACTGACCCACTCGCGTTTGGCAATCAGACGTCCAACCAAGAAAACCCTTCTTCCTGGCAGGCGATGCCGATCTCGCCGAAGGTGCTGCCGAGTACGCTCTCGATGGCCGCGCGGGCCAGTTCGGGGGTGTTGTTCTGCTGGCTCAGATGGGCGCCGATGACGCGCTTGAGCCGGCGCTTGTCGAGCAGTCGCAGGATCTCGGCGCTGGCGTCATTGGCCAGGTGACCGTAGTCGCCGCCGATGCGACGCTTGAGGAAGGGGGGATAGGGCGAGCGGTCCAGCATCTCGCGGTCGTGATTGCATTCAAGCAGCAGTGCATCGCAGGCGCCAAGCGCCTGCACCAGATGCGCCGTCGGCTGACCGGCATCGGTAAGCACGCCCAGGCGGCGATCACCATTGCTGGCCACATACTGGATGGGCTCGCGGGCATCGTGCGGAACAGTGTAGGGAGAGAGTTCGAGATCACCGATGGCGATCTTCTGGCCATCGGCGCAGAACCGCACGTCGACGTCATTGGCCTGCTCGGCCACGGCCTGCCAGGTGCCGTAACTCAACCAGACCGGAATGCGATAGCGCCGGGCAAACTTGAATACACCGCTGACATGGTCCGAATGTTCATGCGTGACCACAATGGCCGCGACCTCGGAGGGATCCAGGCCCAGGCGCAGCATGCGCTTTTCGGCTTCCCGCAAAGTAAAGCCGCAGTCCAGCATGACCGTGGTCCCCGAGGAGGGACGCTGGTCGCCGGCTGCGGCCGAGATCAGCAGCGCATTGCCTTCGCTGCCGCTACCGAGGCTCGCGAACTTCATCTGAGCCCCGGGTCCTGCTTACTTCAGCTGTTCGTTGAGCAAACCGAGGATCTTGTCGGAGATACCCGAGGTATCCGGACCACCCTCGCCGTTCTGCACGACGATGTTGCTGCTGTCGGAACCGGCACCCTTGACCACGATGCGGTACTTGGCAGCCTTCTTGTCCTTGTCCTTGGAACTGAAGATGCGCGAGAAGAAACCTTCATCCTTCTTGTCCTTGGCATCCTGATCCTGGTCCACGTAGCGCACGTAGTAGATGCCCTGGCTGCGGTCGCGATCTTCCACGGTGAAGCCCACGCGATCCAGCGCCAGGCCGACACGGCGCCATGCGCGGTCGAAGCCCTCATCGACCTGCACGCTGCTGCCGGCCGCCGTCTTCTTCAGATGCGAACGGGCCTGCAGCGACGGGGCGCTGGCCACGGCGGCCTTGGCCTTGCTCTCCTGGACACCCAGACGCACCATCAGGCGCGACAGGAATTCAGCTTCCAGACCTGGATCGGAGGGACGCGCGGTCCACACCGAGGTCTCCTTGGCCGACCCGGTCAGCACTTCCTCGGCGCCGCGATGGCTGATGAAGATTTCGGTGGTGCCGTTGGGGCCGCGCTCCAGGCGGGTGCGGAACTTGTCGCGCTCACCGGTGGAATACAGGGAATCAAACACCTTGCCCAGCGTATTGCGGATGAAATCCTGCGGGATCTTGGCACGGTTCTCGGCCCAGTCGGTTTCCATCACGCCGGTCTCGGGTGATTCGATGTTGATCAGGAAACCGTTGTCCTGCCAGAAGTCCTTGATCTGCGGCCACAGTTGTTCCGGGGTCTGCTTGACCACCAGCCAGCGCTGCGAGCCATCGCGTTCGATACGTACCGCATCGCCCTGGGTGTCGGGGGCTACGGTGGCCACCTCGGTGGTCGGCTTGGTCTGCTGTTCCAGCTGGTAGCCGGAGGCAGTAGCCACGCCCTTGTTGGCTTCGGGGATGGCGTAGCGGTTGTCGCGCTGCAGCTGGGTCAGGTCGGGCGGCACTTCCAGGCGGGGGCCGCGGGCCTTTTCGGCGCTCTTGTAATCGATACGGTCGCCTTCGAGCATGCTGCCGACCGACGAGCATCCGGCCAGTCCGGCCAGCGCCAGTGCGACGACGATGCTGCGTTGGGTGAGTGTGTACGCGGAGCGGGAGACCGGACGAACGTTCTTGCTATTAGTCATATCGTTACTAGTGAAAGCGGAATCGGATTTCAGGAGACCTGCGCCAAAGCGGCCAAGCCGATCAGTTTAAGACGCCGGACTCGCGCAGGGCCGCGCGCACGGTGTCGTGGAAGGACTCACCCAGCGGCGCCAGCGGCAGGCGCATGCCCGACGGGATCAGACCCATCTCCTGCATGGCCCACTTGACCGGCACCGGGTTGGGCTCGACGAAGAGCTTGTTGTGCAGCGGCAGCAGCTTGTTGTTCAGTTCCACGGCACGGGCGATGTTGCCGCTCATGGCGGCCACGCACAGCTCGTGCATGTCGCGCGGGGCGACGTTGGCGGTCACCGAGATATTGCCGGCGCCGCCGTAGAACATCAGCGCGATGGCGGTGGCGTCGTCACCCGAATAGACCGCGAAGCTCTTGGGTGCCAGGCGGATCAGGTCGGTGCCGCGACCGATGTTGCCGGTGGCATCCTTGACGCCCACGATGCCCTTGACCTGCGCCAGGCGCAGGATGGTCTCGTTGCTCATGTCGGCAACCGTACGACCGGGCACGTTGTACAGGATCACCGGCAGATCCACCGCTTCGGCGATGGTCTTGAAGTGCAGGTACATGCCTTCCTGGGTCGGACGGTTGTAGTAGGGCACCACCTGCAGGGAGGCATCGGCACCGACCTTCTTGGCGAAGGCGGTCAGTTCGATGGCTTCGGAAGTGGAATTGCCGCCAGTGCCGGCGATGATGGGAATGCGTTTGGCCGTGTGCTCGACCGCGACCCTGATCAGTTCGCAGTGCTCTTCCATCGAGACAGTGGGCGATTCGCCAGTGGTACCGACGA
The DNA here is from genome assembly GCF_013359625.1 of Herbaspirillum sp. C9C3. Taxonomy (NCBI): domain Bacteria; kingdom Pseudomonadati; phylum Pseudomonadota; class Betaproteobacteria; order Burkholderiales; family Oxalobacteraceae; genus Herbaspirillum; species Herbaspirillum sp. C9C3. Next base: position 215,968 of record NZ_JABFMQ010000006.1, on the reverse strand, counting down.
TGACGATGCTGTCCGTTCCCTCGGCGATGTGCCAGTCGATCAGCTTGCGCAGGCCGTCGTAGTCGAGGCTGCCGTCCGGATACATGGGAGTGACGATTGCAACAATGCTACCCTTGATCATGGTGTGCGTATGTAAGGTGATGGTCAGAATAAAGGCCTGATTGTAGCGGATAGACGCCTCATCAGGTCAAATTGCGGCTGCTACAGATGAAAGCGGACGTAAAAAAAAACCGGAGAGCCCGCCCCCCCTGCGGGCCGGACGGGATCATGACCCCGCCTTGCCGCCGATCAATAACGATCGGCAAGGTTCAATACCCCAGTCCCATCGCTTCGCGCACGTCGCGCATGGTGTCCTGGGCCAGCTTGCGGGCCTTTTCGCAGCCGTCGGCGACGATGGCCCGCACCAGGGAAGGATCATCCAGGTAAGGCTGGGCACGCTCGAGCATGGGTTGCTGCTCCTGCAGGATGGCATCGATCACCGGCTGCTTGCACTCCAGGCAACCGATCCCGGCCGAACGGCAGCCCTTGGCCGCCCATTCCTTCACTTCCGCGCTGGAATACACCTGGTGGAACTGCCATACCGGGCATTTATCCGGATCGCCCGGATCGCTGCGGCGCACGCGCTGCGGATCGGTCGGCATGGTCTTGACCTTCCTGGTGACCGAGGCGGCATCTTCCCGCAGAGCGATGGCATTGCCGTAGCTCTTGGACATCTTGGCACCATCCAGCCCCGGCAGGCGCGACGCCTCGGTGAGCATGGCCTGCGGCTCGGTGAGGATGAGCTTGCGGCTGCCCTCGAGGTAGCCGAACAAGCGTTCACGGTCGATCATTGACAGGTTCTGGGCATCGTCCAGCATGGCCTTGGCCTGCTCCAAGGCTTCATCATCGCCCTTTTCCTGGAATTGGGTACGCAGTTCCAGGTACAGTTTGGCGCGCTTGCTGCCCAGCTTCTTGGTGGCGGCCAGGGCCTTTTCCTCGAACCCCTTTTCCTTGCCATAGAGGTGGTTAAAGCGCCGCGCAATCTCGCGCATGATCTCGATGTGCGGCACCTGGTCTTCGCCCACCGGCACCTGGCTGGCGCGATAAATCAGCACGTCGGCCGCCTGCAGCAGCGGATACCCCAGGAAGCCATAGGTGGCCAGGTCGCGGTCGGCCAGCTTTTCCTGCTGGTCCTTGTAGGTCGGCACGCGTTCCAGCCAGCCCAGCGGCGTGGCCATGGACAGCAGCAGATGCAGCTCGGCATGCTCGGGCACGCGCGACTGGATGAACAGCGTCGCCTGGGCGGGGTCGACCCCGGCGGCGAGCCAGTCGATCACCATTTCCCAGGTGCTGGTCTCGATCACGGAGGGATCGTCGTAATGGGTGGTCAGTGCATGCCAGTCGGCCACGAAGAACAGGCAGGGCAATTCGGACTGCAGCTTGACCCAGTTCTTCAGGGCACCGTGATAGTGGCCCAGGTGCAGCGCGCCCGTGGGGCGCATGCCGGAGACGACGCGGTCAGGATACATGGCGGTTGGCGTGGGTTGGTGGTTGGCGATTCGACATGAACGCTCAGAACAGCAAGGTGATGGGGAAGGTAATGAGCTGCAGCAGCTTGCCGGCAACGAACATCACGGGCGCCATCCACCAGGCATAGATCACCTTGAGCAGTACCAGCGCCATGACGATGAAGAAGCCATAAGGCTCGATCTGGGCAAATTTATACGCATATCGGTTCGGCAACAAGCTGGTGAGGATGCGCCCACCATCCAGCGGCGGGATCGGGAACAGGTTGAAAGCGAACATCACCAGATTGGTCTGCACCCCGGCCTTGGCCATGAGTGTGAAGAATTCTTCCTGCACCCCGGCCAGCGCCAGGCCATAGATGGCCAGCAGCCACAGCAATGCCATGAAGAAATTGGCAGCGGGACCGGCCAGCGAGACCCAGGCCATGTCGCGCTTGGGCTTGCGCAGGTGGCCGAAATTGATCGGCACCGGCCTGGCGTAGCCGAACAGGAAGGCACCGCTGGTGGCAAAGTACAGCAGCAGCGGAATGACGATGGTGCCGAAGGGATCGATGTGCTTGAGCGGATTGAGGCTCATGCGCCCCATCGAATAGGCCGTGGTATCCCCGAAAAACTTGGCCGCATAGGCGTGTGCGGCCTCATGCAGAGTAATGGCGAAGAGGACGGGCAGCGCGTATACCGCGACAGTCTGGATGAGTTCGTTCATGGGCGGGGATTTTAGCAGAGGGACAATACAATGCCCCGGAATCGCACGAAGCCCGACCGGCCGGCCAGGCTTTTTTGAAAAATCATTCGCTCAGGCAGCCTGCAAACCGAAGATGCTTGCGTCTCCCCTGCCCTGGCGTACCAGCACGGGTTCATTGTCATCGGTGAGGTCGATCACGGTGGTCGGCTCCAGGCTGCAGGCCCCGCTGTCGATGACCAGTTCGATTCTCTTTTCCAGATGACTGCGGATGTCCTCGGCGCTGGTCAGCGGCAGGTCTTCATCCGGCAGGATCAGGGTGGTGCCCAGGAGCGGCTGGCCCAGCTCCTCCAGCAGCATGTGGGCGATGCGATTCTCGGGCACGCGCAGGCCGATGGTCTTGCGCGAGGGGTGCGAGAGGCGGCGCGGCACTTCCTTGGTGGCTTCCAGGATGAAGGTATAGGCCCCTGGGGTGGCGGCCTTGAGCAGGCGGTACTGGCGGTTGTCCACCTTGGCGTACAGGGCGATCTCGGAAAGGTCGCGGCACAGCAGGGTCAGGTGATGCTTGTCGTCCACGCCCCGGATGCGGCGCACGCGTTCGACGGCATCCTTGTTGTCCAGCTGGCAGACCAGGGCGTAGCAGGAGTCGGTGGGCAGGGCCACCAGGCCGCCCTTGTGGATGATCTGCGCGGCTTGCTTGATCAGGCGCAGTTGCGGGTTGTCGGGGTGAATCTCGAAAAACTGGCTCATGATGCGGTTTCCGTTTCCAATCCAAATCCAAATCGTAAAAAGCACAACGGCGGTGTCGCCACCGCCGTTGTCGCTGCCCGCCGGGCTCAGCGCTGGCCGCGCAGGGCGGCGATGCGCTGTTCCAGTGGCGGGTGCGTCGAGAACAGTTCCATGATGCCGGGCTTGTCGCTGATGCCCAGGGCGGCCATGTTCTGCGGCAAGCCTTCCGGGGAGAAGCCGCCCAGCCGCGCCAGCGCATTGATCATCGGCTGGGGCGTGCCCAACAGGCGCGCCGCGCCGGCATCGGCCCGGAATTCGCGATGGCGCGAGAACCAGGCCACGATCATCGAGGCACCGATGCCGAAGACCACCTGGCACACCATCACCGTGACCATGTAGCCGATGCCGGGACCGGAGTCGTCGTTGTTGCGACGCAGGGCCGAGTCGACGAAATAGCCGACGACGCGCGACAGGAACACCACGAAGGTGTTCACCACGCCCTGAATCAGCGTCATGGTGACCATGTCGCCATTGGCGATGTGGGCCACCTCGTGGCCCAGCACGGCTTCCACCTCTTCCTGCGTCATGCCTTGCAGCAGCCCGGTGGATACCGCCACCAGGGCCGAATCCCTGAACGCGCCGGTGGCAAAGGCATTGGGTTCACCCTCATAGACCGCCACTTCGGGCATGCCGATACCGGCGCGCTGGGCCAGCTTGCCTACGGTCTGCAACAGCCAGGCTTCGGTGCCGTTCATGGGCGTCTCGATCACGCGCGCGCCGGTGGACCACTTGGCCATACTCTTGCTCATCAGCAAGGAGATGATCGATCCGGTAAAACCGACTACCAGCGAAAACACCAGCAGCATCGGCAGGTTCAACCCGGAGCGGGTGAGGAAGCGGTCCACGCCCAACAGGGACAGGATCACGCTCATCACCACCAGCACGGCGATGTTGGTGGCGATAAACAGCAGGATGCGTTTCATCGGGGAAAACTCCTATCGGAAAAGTGGGTATTAGATAGGAATCGGCCTGCCGAATTCAAGAGCTTCCGGGGCGGGCGGGCTTTCACAGTCCCCAGTCATGCCACACCGGCTTGACCCCGGTGGGCAGCGGCGGCAGCGCGCCCAGATCCATGCGCGACTCGCCCGGACCATGGAAATCCGAACCCATCGAGCCCAGGAAGCCATAGCGGCGGGCGACCTGGGCATATTCCTGGTACTGCTCCGGCGTATGGCTGCCGGTATTGACTTCGATGGCCACCCCGCCCAGTTGCTTGAACTCGTCGAAGAGCGCGCCAAACTGGGTCGGCGTGTACTTGTAGCGGCCCGGATGAGCGATCACCGCCACCCCGCCCGCGCCGCGGATCCAGCGCACCGATTCTTCCAGCGTGGCCCAGCGGTGCGGTACGTAGCCGGGCTTGCCCTCGGTGAGGTAGTTGGCGAAGACTTCCTTGGTATCGCAGCAGGTACCGCATTCCACCAGGTAGCGGGCGAAATGCGTGCGCGAGATCAGGTCCGGATTGCCCACGTGCTTCAACGCACCTTCATAGGCCCCGCCGATGCCGTGCCGCTCCAGCGCCTCGGCGATCTCGCGGGCGCGACGCTCGCGGCCGTTGCGGGTGGCGGCCAGGCCCGCGATCAGGGTCGGGTCGGTTTCGTCGATGCGCAAACCCACGATATGCACCGTATGCCCGGCCCAGGTGACCGAAATTTCCACCCCGGCCACGTGCTCCATGCCCGCTGCCCGGGCTGCCGCGCGGGCGCGCGCCACACCGCCCACTTCATCGTGGTCGGTCAGCGCCCATACGCCCACGCCATTGGCTTTGGCGCGAGCAGCCACCTCTTCCGGCGACAGCAGGCCGTCGGAGACGTTGGAATGGCAGTGCAGATCGAACTTGAGTTCAGACATAGGAAACCACAATGAAGACGCAACAAGCACAACGACCGGGCCGGTCGCTTGTGGCTGCCGCCGATCAGGAAGTGCAGGGGGATAGGAATGCCTTCATTCTACGCGCTTGTGGCCGCCCCCGCTCGGCGTGACCGCCTCAGGCAGGCGGCAGCGGCTGCTGCAGGAATGCCTCGATCAATTGCGCCAGGCGCTCGGGCTGGTCATGGTGCAGCATGTGACCGGCATCGGCGATCATCTCCACCTGGGTGCTGGGGATGCAGGCAATGCGACGGTCGATTTCTTCGCGCTTCAACGAGGCCGAACCGAAGAAGCGCCAGATATCGCTGTCGATGGCCTCGATCCACAGTACCGGTGCGGTGATGCGGCTCCAGCAGGCCATCATTTCGTCGACCCGGTACAGGATGGGACTGACCTGCTTGTGCGCCGGGTCGCCCAGGATCTGCCACAACCCGCTCTCATCCTGCTGCGCCCAGTGCCGGGCCAGGAAACCGGCACGCTCGTCCGACAGGCGCGCATTGTTCTTCTGCAGGCGCGCGGCCACTTCGTCCAGCGTCGCGTAGCCACGCAGGACGGGACGATTCTTCATCTCGTCCAGCCACTGGGTGAAGCGTCCCGGTGCCTGCTCCGGCTTGGCCGTGGGCAGGCCGATGCCTTCCAGGTTGATCAGGCGGGCGATGCGCTGGGGCCGCACCCCCGCATACAGACTCACCACATTGCCGCCCATGCTGTGACCGAGCAGGTTGACGGCCTGGTCGCCGGCATAGTGGTCCAGCAGGACATCGAGGTCGGCCAGGTAATCCGGGAACCAGTAGGATTGCGCCGGACTGCGCTCGGTCAGGCCGAAGCCGCGCCAGTCCGGCGCGATGACATGCCACTCCCCTTGCAGGGCATCGACCATGAACTGGAACGAGGCTGACATATCCATCCAGCCGTGCATCATGAAGATCTTGGGCGCCTGCGGGTCGCCCCAGTGGCGTACGTGATAGCGCAGGCCGCGCACGTTGAGGAATTCTGAGCGGGAAGCTTTCTTGGCGATGATTGAGCGCATGGCGTTGTCGTTGTTGTATCTGCTGTGAAGAATCAAGCAGCAAAGTATAGACAAAAGAGAACGATCGTGCGCGAAGCCGGGATTTCAGGGCAGGAAGCGCCCGAGGTCGAAGGTGGAGGTATGGCCGATCTGGGCGAAGTTCTGCTCCAGCCATTCCGAGGCGCGTTCGCGGCCCTGCTGGAACAGGCTGCCGATGAAACTGGCCTGGGTATTGAGCTTGGAGAGGTTGGTCAGTTGCTCCATCAGTTCGTTGGCATCGATCATGTGGAGGTTCAACTGGCGCAGCCGCCGCTCCAGCGAGCCGAAGGCCAGCGTCGAATTCTCGGCCTCGCGCTTGGCCAGGGCCAGCCCGCTCAGCTCGGTGAAGAAGGCCGAGCTGAAGCTGATTTCCGAGAGCCGCTGGCCGATATCGTGGCTGGAGGTGGGCGTACCGGCACGGCGGCTGGGATGCAGCAGTACCACCATCACGTCGCGCGCGGTACAGGAATGCAGCAGCGGATAGATCGGCGGATTGGCCGTGAGCCCGCCGTCCCAGTAGGCTTCGCCATCGATCTCGATGGGTCGGTGCAGCGAAGGCAGGCAGGCCGAGGCCAGCAGCACGTCCACCGACAGGTCGGCATTGCGGAAGATCTTCAGCGTGCCGGTGCTGACCTGGGTGGCGGCGATGAACAATTTGAGCGCGCGCTGGCGGCGCAGGCGTTCAAAATCCACTTGCGCCACCAGGATGTCGCGCAGCGGGTTGATATCCAGCGGATTCAATTGCGTGGGCGAGAAGAAGCGCGTCATCGCCAGCAGCGCCTGCATCCCCGGCATGGGCGTGGGATTGGCGATGACAGGGGCGCCTTCGGTCGTCACGTGGTCCAGCGGGACGCCATTGGAGAGCGCCGTCCAGAAGCGCTCCAGCGCCGCGCGAGCACCGTCGCGGCCATCCTGCACATAGCCTTGCGCCATCACGGCGGCATTCATGGCGCCGGCCGAGGCACCGCTGATGCCTTCCAGGTCCAGCCGCCCATCCTCCAGCAGACGATCCAGCACGCCCCAGGTGAAGGCGCCATGCGAGCCCCCACCCTGCAGAGCCAGACTGACGATCTTGTTCGACATGATGTCCCTTATCTTCACTCACCACGTGACGCAACAGCTGCGCCTGCACTGCCTCACTGTTGCCGTCATTGTCACGGTGACTGTCACTGTCACGCCGACGTCACCACTGCCACTTATGCTGCACTGCACTATCATGGTATAACAGGAACACGACTGGAGATAGTGGCTACTTGGGGCGACGATTTGATTCTCTCGGGAAACATGAGCAGACCACCTCAGCCATTGTAGCCAAGGACTGACGTAACGACGGACACAGCAGAGGACACATGAAATCGATTTGCGTATATTGCGGCTCTTCTCCCGGTGCATCCCCGGCCTATGCCGAGGCGGCGCGCAAGCTGGCGCAGGAGATGGTAAAGAACAACATCGCCCTGGTGTATGGCGGCGGCAATGTGGGGCTCATGGGCATCATCGCCAGTGAAGTCATGAAGCTGGGCGGCGAAGCCACCGGCGTCATCCCCAAAGCCTTGCTGGACAAGGAACTGGGCCACGACGGCCTGACCCGCCTGCACATCGTCAAGGACATGCACGAGCGCAAGGCCATGATGGCCGAGCTGGCCGATGGTTTCGTGGCCATGCCGGGCGGCATGGGCACCCTGGAGGAACTGTTCGAGGTGCTGACCTGGGCCCAGCTGGGCTTCCACTACAAGCCGATCTGCCTGTACAACGTGGACGGCTTCTACAACAACCTGATCGCCTTCGTCGACCATCTGGTCTCGCAGCGCTTCGTCAGCAGCGACCAGTCCGGGCTGATGATGCACGAAGCCGATCCGGCCAGGTTGATCGAACGCTTCCAGAACTTCAAGCCGACCTACAAGACCAAGTGGGCCGACCGCGAGGCAGTGGCCAACCTGGTGCCCTGACACCGAGGCGCGCCGGGCCTGACACGGCCCGCGGTTTTTTGCCTTTTCCTTCATCTGGCGACATCAAGAACAACGCCCGTCCCTCTTGCGAGGCGACGGGCGTGTTTTTTTCTTCACTTCGGCCTGGAACCGCCGTCCTGGCGGGCTTGGGCCTCAGCCTGCCAGCGCCTGGCGGAAATCCTCGACCAGGTCATCGGTATCCTCCAGCCCCACCGAGACGCGGATGAGTGACTCGGCGATGCCCATGCTGGCGCGGCGCTCGGCGCCCATCTCGTAGAAGATGGTGTGCGCCACCGGGATCACCAGAGTACGGGTATCGCCCAGATTGCTGGCGGCCACGGCCAGGTTCAGGCGGTTGAGGTAGTCGAAGCAGTCAATGCTGTCCTTCAGTTCAAAGGACATGAGACTGCCGAAGGAACGGAACAGCGCCTTGCTCAAGGCATGCTGCGGATGCGATTCCAGCCCCGGATAGTGGACCGCTGCCACGCGCGGATCGGCTTCCAGCATCTGCGCCAGCGCCAGCGCATTCCTGCATTCGCGTTCCTGGCGCAGGGCCATGGTCTCGGCGCCCACCGCGATGTGGTGCGCCGCTTCCGGGCCCAGCGTGCCACCGAAGTCGCGCAGGCCCTTGGCGCGGATCTGCGCCATGCCCCATTGCGGGGCCGGGTTCTTCTTGTAGCTGTCGGCGATGTGCGGGTAGCGGGTCCAGTCGTATTCACCGGTATCGGTGAGCGCCCCGCCCAGCGCATTGCCGTGACCGCCGATGGACTTGGTCAGCGAATTGACCACCAGCCCGGCACCGACCGTCTTGGGGCGGAACAGATAGGGCGAGGTCATGGTGTTGTCCACCACGTAGAGGATACCGCGCTCGCGGCACAGCTCGCCGATGCGCTGCAAATCGGCCACCTGGGTACGCGGGTTGGCGATGGTTTCCACGAAGACCAGGCGGGTCTGGGGCGTGATGGCCGCTTCCACATTCTTCACGTCGGTCGCATCGACCATCGAGACCTTGGCGCCTTGCGCGGCCACCGTCGTCCACAGGCTATTGGTATTGCCGAACAGGAAAGCCGAGGACACCACATGATCGCCCTCGCGCAGCAAGCCCTGGACGATGGCGCCAATGGCTGCCATGCCGGTGGCAAAGCAGATGGTGGACTTGCCGTCTTCCATCTTGGTGATCTTGTCTTCCAGCGCCGACACCGTGGGGTTGCCCTGGCGGCCATAGCGATAGCCCGACTGCTTGCCCTGGAACACTTCGGCCAGCTGGCGCGCATCTTCATAGCCGAAGGTCACGGAAGTGTGGATGGGCTTGTGCAGGGAGCCGTGCTCGATGCCCTTCTGGCGGTCGCTGTGGAGGATGGTGGTGGTGAAGCCGTAGGTCTTTTTATCGTTCATCGCGTAGTCGGAAAGGCAGAAGAAATGAGCAAGGCCGGCGCAGGGCCAAAGGCAAAATGATAAGCCAGATTCCCGTCGGCTGGTTTGCGCGGCACATCAACGCAAAACGCCGGTGCCGCCAAAGCGGCCACCGGCGTCCTGGTCCAGCCTGGGGTCAGGCGGCGAAGATCAGTCCACGCGCGCCAGGTTCAGGTTCAGCTGCGAACGCACCACATCTTCCAGCGCCGGCTTGGGATTCTTGCGGGCGTATTCGATGCGGTCCAGGTATTCCTGGGTGATGTCGCCGGTGATGTAGTGACCGTCGAAGCAGGAAGCCTCGAATTGCTTCAGGGCCGGGTTGGCGTCGGAGATGGCGCGCTTCAAGGCTTCCACATCCTGGTAGACCAGGGCGTCGGCGGTGATTTCGCGGCAGACTTCTTCGTCGCTGCGACCGAAGGCGATCAGCTCGTCACGGGTAGGCATGTCGATGCCGTAGACGTTGGGATACTTCACCGGCGGTGCAGCCGACGCGAAGATCACGTTCTTGGCACCCGACTCGCGGGCCATCTGCACGATTTCACGGCTGGTGGTGCCACGCACGATGGAATCATCCACCAGCAGCACGTTCTTGCCCTTGAACTCGCTGCCGATGGCGTTGAGCTTCTGGCGCACCGACTTCTTGCGCAGTGCCTGGCCCGGCATGATGAAGGTGCGGCCGATGTAGCGGTTCTTGATGAAGCCTTCGCGGTACTCGATGCCCAGCTTCAACGCCAGTTCCATGGCCGCCGGACGCGAGGAATCGGGAATCGGCATGACCACATCGATCTCGCCATGCTTGAACTGGCTGCGGATCTTGTCGGCCAGGAATTCGCCCATCTTCAGACGGGTGGCGTAGACCGAGGCGCCATCGATGATGGAGTCCGGACGAGCCAGGTAGACGTATTCGAAGGCGCAGGGGTTTAGCGTCGGATTCTCGGCGCATTGCTGGTTGTACAGCTTGCCGTCGTTGTCGATGAAGATCGCTTCACCCGGGTTGACGTCGCGCAGGAAGCGGAAGCCCATGCCTTCCAGGGCCACCGATTCGCTGGCCATCATGTATTCGATGCCCTTGTCGCTCTCGTTGAAGCCCAGGCACATCGGACGGATGCCGTACGGATCGCGGAAGCCCAGGAGGCCATAACCGGCGATCTGCGCCACCACTGCGTAGGAGCCGCGCACGCGCTTGTGGACCATGGCCACGGCCTTGAAGAGCGCCGCCGGATCGAGCGAGTAGCCGGTGGTGGCTTGCTGGATCTCGTGGGCCAGCACGTTCAACAGCACTTCGGTATCGGAATCGGTGTTGATGTGGCGGCGATCGTTCTTGAACATCTCGATCTTCAACTGTTCCGCATTGGTCAGGTTGCCGTTGTGCGCCAGGATGATGCCGAAGGGGGCATTGACGTAGAAGGGCTGCGCTTCTTCTTCCGAGGACGAGCTGCCTGCGGTCGGATAGCGCACCTGGCCGATGCCGGTGTTGCCGGGCAGCGAGCGCATGTTGCGGGTACGGAACACGTCGCGCACCAGACCGTTGGCCTTGTGCATCGAGAAACCGTTGCTGTGGTTGGTTGCGATCCCCGCCGCATCCTGACCGCGGTGCTGCAGCAGCAGCAGCGCGTCATACAGCATCTGGTTGACGGGACTATGAGAGACGATACCGACGATGCCACACATGGTGGACTCCTAACGAAAAACGAAAACGAAAATGAACCACGACTGCAACCCGGTCCAAACGATCTGATGCGCTCCGCCACGGAGCCTGTTGTCAGACCGGGGTGGAAAAACTTACATGCTCGGCCAGCTTGCCCGGCAGGTAGGGCAGCACCGCTTCGGCGGCCTGCTCGACCCAGGGACTGAAACGCGCCTGCTTCCAGAAATCCTGTTGCGGAATGGCCGTGGTACCGCACAGCAAGGCCACCGCCACCACCAGCAATACCCCGCGCGCCACGCCAAACACACTGCCCAGCGTGCGGTCCACGAAACCCAGACCGGTCGCCTTGACCAGTTCGCCCAGCGTCTTGGCCACCAGCGCCATCAACAGGCGCGTACCGATGAACAGCGCAATGAAGGCCACGATGAGCCGCGTCAGTTCACCCGGCACCACGTCCGGCAACATCGCCGAGAGCGCCTCGCCATAAGTATTGGCCACCACCAGCGCCACGATCCAGCCGGCCAGGGACAAAACTTCACGCACCAGTCCGCGCAGGGTGCCAATGATCACAGAACAGGCCAGGATCAGCAGCACCAGGTAGTCAAATATCGTCACGATGGCAACAATATGCGGCTATTTGTAGCCAAATTCAAGCAGGAATAATGGTGGCATTCAGGCCCAGCTTCTTGATTCGCCCGCCCATGCGTTCGGCTTCCTCGCGGCTGGAGAAGGGGCCCACGCGAATGCGCGTACGCTCACCGGCCTGGGTTGCAATCTTCTGCGTATACGAACGGATACCGGCTGCACTCAACTTGTTGCGCAATTCACTGACCTTGTCCTGGGTGGCCAGCGCGGCCACCTGGATGACGAACTTGCCACCGGCTGCGGCCGGTTTCTTTTCCGCCGGGGCCGCTGCCGCGCTGCTGCCGGACTTGCCTTCCAGGATCGCCAGCGCGCGCGCCGCATCGTCGTCGGCGGCATGGGGCGTGGCCTTGGGCTTGGCGACTTCCTTCTTCGGTTCTTCCTTGTGCTCGGCTGAGGCCGGCTTCTTTTCCTCGGCCTTGGGGGGCGCCTTTTCAACGGGCTTCTCGACCGGCTTTTCTACCGGCTTTTCTACCGGCTTTTCAACTGGCTTTTCTGCCGGCTTGTCCTCCTGCCTGGGCGCGACTGCCGCCACCGGCGGGCTGGCGGGCTCGGGCGCGATGCTGGAGGGCTCGACGATCTCTTCCTTCTGGTCCAGCGACGCCTGCTTGGCATCGCCCGTGCCAGGCTGGGCCGCCGCGGGGGCCGGCTGGTCCTTGGAGGGGATCTGGATGGCAATGTCGTCGTTCAAGGGCTTGGGCTCGGAATCGAGGATCATCGGCAACACGATCACCACCGCCAGCGCCAGCGCGACGGCCCCGATCAGGCGGCGCCGGGCGCGCTTCTTTTCCGGCAGCAGCGGGTCGGCGGCGGCATCCTTGCCGGCCTTGCTGCGACTGCTGCCGCGGGCAGAACCGGCGCTGCCATTGGCGGCGCTGCGACTGCTGCGGCTGCGGATGACGGAAGATTGCTCCTCGGAACGTGAACGGAAGGACCCTTGGTCAGCAGTAGCGTCCTGCTTGTTTTTACGGAAAAACGAGAACAAGCCCATGCGGAGTCGTCTTGAATTGATCTGGAAATCGTGGAAAACCTGCGTGGCCACTCAGGTCCTGGCACCGGCGGGCCAAGCGTGGCCGGCTCCGGAACGCCGTCGGGATCAGTGCAGACCGGGGCGGCGCGCCTGCATGACGCCGGCTACAGTCAGGAAGGACCCGAAAACCACAATTCTATCATTCTCCCCTGCTCTGCTTAACGCATTTGCATACGCCTCGGCCGGAGTAGTGAAGGTTTCTACGCTGCGCGCCGCGTCCCGCCTGAATTCCGGCTGCACGCCGGCCCCCAGCAGGGCCTCCTTGAGCTGTTGCGCGCTGGCCGCGCGCGGCAGAGGCAGATCGGTCACGCACCAGTGGTCAATCTTGTCCTTGAGGTGGCTGATGACGCCTTCAATATCCTTGTCCAGCATGGAACCGAACACCGCATAGGTATAGGGATGGAAGCCCATGTTGTCCAGATTCTGCGCCAGCGTGGCAGCGGCATGCGGATTGTGCGCCACGTCCAGGATCACCAGCGGCTGGCCCGGCAGTACCTGGAAGCGGCCCGGCAGTTCCACCGTGGCCAGGCCGGTACGCACTTCCTGGGCGCCCACCGGCAGCACTTCGCGCAGGGCTTCCAACGCGGCCAGGGCCGCCGAGGCATTCAATAGCTGGTTGGCGCCACGCAGGCTGGGATAGGCCAGCGAATTGCGGCGCATGCCGCGTCCGCCATAGGCCCATTGCTGCTTGTCGCCCTGGTAGTTGAAGTCGCGACCCATGAGCCAGAGGTCGGCACCGATCTTCTCGGCATGCGCGATCAGCGACTTGGGCGGCACCGGGTCGCCGCACACGGCCACCTTGCCGGGACGGAAGATGCCGGCTTTCTCGAAACCGATCTCTTCGCGGGTCTCGCCCAGGTATTCGGTATGGTCGATGTCGATGCTGGTGACGACGGCCACGTCGGCATCGACCACGTTGACCGCATCCAGGCGCCCGCCCAGGCCGACTTCGAGGATCACCACGTCCAGCCTGGCATCGGCCAGCAACTTCATGATGGCCAGGGTGGTGAATTCGAAATAGGTCAGCGAGATATCACCGCGCTGCGCTTCCACCGCTTCGAAGGCGGCGATCAGCTGGGCATCGCTGGCCATGTCGCCGGACAGGCGGGCACGTTCGTTGAAATGCAGGAAATGCGGCTTGATGTAGAGGCCCACGCGGTAACCGGCGCGCATCAGGATGGACTCCAGCATGGCGCAGGTGGAACCCTTGCCGTTGGTGCCGGCCACCATGATGACGGGGCAGTCGAAGCGGATGTCGAGCTTTTCCTTCACGGCCAGCACACGGTCCAGGCCCATGTCGATCTGCTTGAAGTGACGTTGTTCCAGCAGGGCCAGCCATTCATTCAGGGTGGCGGGAGTCGGGGAGGCTTGGGAAGTCATGGCGCGTCTCGGTCGGTGAAGCTGCTGCTCGAAAAACGGATTACGGATTACGGATTACGGCTTGCGGATGTCGAAAAGACAAAGCCCGGATTTGCACTTCTGCAAATCCGGGCCTGAAGTATAGCGGCTAATCAGGAAACCGTTTCGGCAGCCTGGTTTTGCAGCAGGGCCAGCAGATGGGCGATTTCCTCACGCATCTTGCGGCGGTCGACGATCATGTCGATGGCGCCCTTGGTGACCAGGAATTCAGCCCGCTGGAAGCCTTCCGGCAACTTCTCGCGCACCGTGTTCTCGATCACGCGCGGACCGGCAAAACCGATCAGGGCACGGGGTTCGGCCATCACCACATCGCCCATGAAGGCGAACGAAGCGGACACGCCGCCCATGGTCGGGTCGGTCAGCACGCTGATGAAGGGCAGCTTCTTTTCCGACAGCTTGGTCAGCATGGCGGTGGTCTTGGCCATCTGCATCAGCGACAGCAGACCTTCCTGCATGCGGGCGCCGCCGGTGGCGGTAATGCAGATGAAGGGGACCTTCTGCTCCAGCGCCGCCTGGGCACCACGGACAAAGCGCTCACCCACCACCGAGCCCATGGAACCGCCCATGAATTCGAACTCGAAGCAGGCCACCACGACCGGCAGGGTCATGATGGCACCGCCCATGACCACCATGGCGTCGGTTTCGCCGGTGGATTCCATGGCGTCCTTGAGACGATCGGGGTACTTCTTGCTGTCCTTGAACTTCAGGGTGTCGACCGGCAGGGCTTCCTGGCCGATCTCATAGCGGCCGCCCTCGTCGAGCAGGGCATCCAGACGAGCACGGGCGCGGATGCGCATGTGATGGCTGCACTTGGGGCAGACATGCAGATTGGATTCCAGGTCGGTACGGTAGAGCACCGCTTCGCAGGAGGGGCACTTGACCCACAAACCTTCCGGGATGGCTTTGCGGCTGGTGGAACCGCGTTGAATCTGGGGTGGCAGCAACTTCTCGAGCCAGCTCATAGAGACCTCATAGATTTTTCCGGTGGCGCGCATTGTACCAGAGCCCACCGGCGACGAACGTAAAGCACGGTCATGCTTTCCACAAGGCAATAAAAAGTCTTCTGCCCGCTTGCGCCCTCTCAAAAAAACAAAGCCTCCGGACACTGCCGGAGGCTGCGCATTGCACACCCCTGCCCTGCCGGACCGGGGTTGCAGCGGCTCAGGCGTCCAGCGCCTGGCGGATATCGCTGACGAAAGCCTGCACCGCGTCGCAGGCCTTGTCCTGGGGGGTGTTTTCCAGTTCGGCAATGATGCGGCTGCCGATCACGACGGCATCGGCCACGCTGCCCACGGTACGGGCGGTGGCGCCATCACGGATGCCGAAGCCCACCGCAATGGGCAGCTTCACGTGCTGGCGGATGGCCGCGATACGCTCGGCCACCTCGGCGGTGTCGATGTGACCGGCACCGGTGACGCCCTTCAACGAGACGTAGTAGCAGAAACCGCTGCTGACGGCCGCCACCTGACGGATGCGTTCTTCCGACGAGGTCGGGGCCAGCAGGAAGATCGGATCCATGCCCCTGGCCTGCATCTTTTGGGCGAATTCTTCACATTCCTCGGGCGGATAGTCCACCACGATGGTGCCATCCACGCCCGCTTCGCTGGCCGCTGCGATGAAGGCATCGACGCCGAAGCGCTCGATGGGGTTGGCATAGCCCATCAGCACGATGGGGGTGTGGCGGTTGGTCTTGCGGAATTCACGCACATAGCCCAGCACGTCGTGGGTGCTGATGCCGAATTTGAGGGCACGTTCGCAGGCGCGCTGGATCACCGGACCTTCGGCCATGGGGTCGGAGAACGGCACACCCAGCTCGAGGATGTCGACACCACCGGCCACCAGTGCATGCAGGAGCGGCACGGTGAGCTCGGGGGCCGGGTCTCCGGCGGTAATGAAGGTAATGAGCGCCTTGCGCTTCTGCTGGGCCAGTTGGGAGAAGGTGGTCTGGATTCTGGACATGGTGATATGAAGTTTTTTGTAGAATCAGCCGACTGGCCCCGAAGGGCCAACCGGCAAGTGCGGGCAGGCCGGGGGTCAACCCTGGTGCTGTTGCACGGTGTGCATGTCCTTGTCCCCACGACCGGACAGGTTGACCAGCACGATCTGGTCCTTGGGCAAGGTGGCCGCCAGCTTGGCCGCATGGGCCAGGGCATGACTGGACTCCAGCGCGGGGATGATGCCTTCGATGCGGCAGCAGTTGTGGAAGGCTTCCAGCGCCTCTTGATCGGTGATGCAGGCATAGCTGGCGCGGGCGCTGTCCTTCAACCAGGCGTGTTCCGGACCCACGCCCGGATAATCCAGGCCGGCCGAGACCGAATGGGTCTCGATGATCTGACCATTGGCATCCTGCAGCAGGTAGGTGCGGTTGCCGTGCAGCACGCCGGGCGAACCCAGGGTCAGTGAAGCCGAGTGACGACCGGTATCCAGACCATCACCGGCAGCTTCCACCCCGACCAGTTTGACGTCGGGATAATCGATGTAGGGATAGAAGATGCCCATGGCGTTGGAACCGCCACCGACACAGGCCACCACGTAATCCGGCTGGCGCGAGGCGATTTCCGGCATCTGCTGGATGCACTCGTTGCCGATCACCGACTGGAAGTCGCGCACCATCATCGGATACGGGTGCGGACCGGCCACGGTGCCGATGATGTAGAAAGTGGTCTCGACGTTGGTGACCCAGTCGCGCATGGCTTCGTTGAGCGCATCCTTCAGGGTCTTGGAACCGGACTCCACCGGCACCACCTTGGCACCCAGCAGGTTCATGCGGTAGACGTTCTGGAGCTGGCGCTTGACGTCCTCGCTGCCCATATAGACGATGCACTCCATGCCGAAGCGCGCGCAGATGGTGGCCGTGGCCACGCCGTGCTGGCCGGCGCCGGTCTCGGCGATGATGCGCTTCTTGCCCATGCGCTTGGCCAGCAAGGCCTGGCCGATCACGTTGTTGATCTTGTGGGCACCGGTGTGGTTCAGGTCTTCGCGCTTGAAGTAGATCTGGGCGCCACCGGCGATCTCGGACCAGCGCCTGGCGTGGTACACCGGGCTGGGACGGCCGACGAAATGCTTCAGTTCGGTATGGAATTCAGCGAGGAACTGTTCATCGTGCTGGTAGCGCGCATAGGCGTCGCGCAGCTCGTTCAAGGCCAGGGTCAGGGTTTCGGAGACGAAGCTGCCGCCGTAGGGGCCGAAGTGACCACGAGCATCAGGCAGGTTGTAATGGGCCGTCTGGTGCAGGGCGGCGGCGGGAATGGTCTGACGCTCGGCGAAACCGCCGAGGGGATTCAATTCTTTCATGGTGTTCCTCTGAAACGCTTGGGGGGGTGTGCTACGCGGGGGTAGCATCCGCCAGACGCACGGCCTGGATGAAGGCCGCTATCCTGGCGGCATCCTTGATGCCCTTGGCGGCTTCGACGCCACTGCTGATGTCGACCGCGTAGGGACGAACGCCGACCACCGCCTCAGTGACGTTGTGTACGCTCAAGCCACCACTCAAAACGGCCCGAGGCGCGAGTTCTTTTGGAATGAGAGACCAATCGAAAACCTTTCCGCTGCCGCCATACTCCTCGACCAGGGTGTCGAGCAGCAGTCCGGAGAACAAGGGACTGGCGGAGCGATATGCCTGCTCGTATTCTAACAAATCCGCGGGCTGCGTCGAGCTTCCTATTCTGGCGGCACGTATGAAGGGTCTGACAACGGACTCGGCGATGGCGGCGCACTGCTCGGGCGTTTCGTCGCCATGGAATTGCAGCACCGTCAGCGGCGCCTCGGCCAGCACCTGGCGCACCTCCTCCAGGGTCGGATTGACGAACAGCCCGACGATGCTCACGAAGGGCGGCACGGCACGGGCCAGTTCGCCGGCGCGCCGCGGCGTCACGTAGCGCGGGCTCTTGGGATAGAACACCAGCCCCATGGCATCGGCGCCGGCGGCCACGGTGGCGCGCACATCTTCTTCACGGGTCAGGCCGCAGATCTTGATGCGGGTACGAAAGCTCATGAACATTGCCTCATGGATGAAAACTTCAGTTGGTCTGCCTGCGCCACTCACAACCAGGGCCAGGAGCGCGCCTCCTGCGGCAGCGCCCAGCTATCGGGATAGTCGACCCGCGCCAGGTACAGGCCATCCGGCATGAAGGTCGGTGCGGCGCGGCTGCGGTCGCGCAGGGCCAGTACCTGGCCCATCCATTGGGGATCCTGCTTGCCGCTGCCCACCACGATCAAGGAACCGACGATGTTGCGCACCATGTGGTGCAGGAAGGCATTGGCCTTGAGGGTGAAGACGATCATGTCACCGTGGCGGCGCACGGCAATGCTTTCCATCTTGCGTACCGGGGACTTGGCCTGGCATTCGACGGCGCGAAAGCTGGTGAAGTCATGTTCACCGATCAGGTGTTGCGCAGCCCGGTGCATGCGATCCGCATCCAGCGGGCGGAAGGTCCAGCCGGCCTTGCCCGCCAGCAGCGGCGAGCGCACTGCGTGGTTGTAGAGCACGTAGTGATAGGTCCGGGCGATGGCTGAAAAGCGCGCATGAAAACCGAATTGCGCCAGGCTCTCGGCCCCTTCCCGCGCGGTCCCGTGCAGCTCGGCTGCCTGGGCGGCGGCACTGGCCCCGGCGATGGCGGCATCATCCACCCAGGGCAGTTCGCAGGCCCAGCGTACCGCGATGGTGGGCGGCAGGAAGGCATTGGTGCCACGCACCCAGGAAAAAGCATCGCGGGCAATGGGCGTATCGAAATGGACGATCTGCTCCAGCGCATGCACACCCGAATCGGTACGCCCGGCACAGGTGGTGGCAATGGGCGTGGTGCTGAAGCGCTGCAACGCCGCTTCCAGCTGGTCCTGCACGGTCTGGCGGTGCGGCTGGGTCTGCCAGCCCTGCCAGCGGGCGCCATCGTATTGCACGCCCAGCACGACGCGACGCAGGCCCGCGGATGGGGAAGAAAGTTCTGTCATGGATGTTCACTGCCCGCCGCCAGCGCCTGATGGACGGTGGATGGGTGCAGAAAGCTTCATACAGGCTGCACACCACCCTATCCGGCGGCACGAAAAAAAACGAACGGGCAGCTCATGCGAGCTGCCCGCGAGATGACGCTATTGTAATCGCTCCCGGCACCGGCCTCAGCCGAGGGCGGCGATCATGGACTTGGCGCGTGCCACCTGGGCGTCGTTGCCACCGCGCATCACTTCTTCCAGCAGTTCACGGGCGCCATCCTTGTCGCCGATTTCCTCATAGGCGGCGGCTAGGTCCAGCTTGGTGGTCATTTCCTGTTCGAAGGCCGACTCCTCGTCTTCTTCCAGGATATTGGCCGCCGAGGGCGCCGGGGTGTCTTCCGGCAAGCTCAGGTCCAGGTCGGCCAGGGAGCTGGCCGCAGGCGCATCTTCCTTGCTGTCCAGCAGCATGGACGCCGAAGCCGCCCCGCCGGAGACCGGCAGGATGGGCTCGTCGGCATCCGGCTTGGCACCGTTTTCCAGATCGAGGTCGAAATCGATATCCTTGCCCAGGTCCATGGGCGCCGCCACCGGTTTGGCTGCCGGTTCGGCTTCGGGCTGGAGCTCGGCGGCCTTGAAGTCGGACAGATCGAATTCCATGCCCGGCTCTTCTTCCGCGACCGGCTCGGCCGGCGTGCCGCCGTAGAGCGGATTGGTCGGATCGATGGTCAGACCCAGTGCGGCCGCCTTGACCCAGGCTTCGTTGAGGCCGCCGCTCAAGGCATGCAGGTTAAGGGCGACGCGGTTGAAGCTGGCGACGTCACCACGCTTGGCATAAATCTCCAGCAGCTTGGCATGCAGGGCCTGACGCTCGGGCTGAGCCTGCAGGGCCAGCTTGAGGATATCCTCGGCCTGTTCGTCGCGGCCATAGGCGATGTACATGTCGGCCTCGGCGAGCGGATCGACCAGGGCCTCCTCCACGGGGGCTGCCACGGCCTCGACGGCCGGCACAGGGGCGGGAGCGGGCTCGGCAGACGGAGCCGGTTCAGGCTCAGGTTCAGGTTCAGGTGCAACGGCAGCGACGGCCGCTGCCACGGGTTCGGGTGAGGGGGCAGGCTCAGGCTCGCTGGCCGGCTCGGCCGGGCCGTCCTCGGACTTCTTCTTGCGGCGACGCATGGCCACCACGCCCCCGCCTGCGGCCAGCAGCGCCACCAGGACGCCGGCACCGGCCAGCACGTAGGGATTGTCCTTGATCTTGTCGAGGAAACCACCGGACTTGGCGGACTTGTCCGCAGATGCCGCCGCAGGTGCCGGCGTGGCCGGCGCAGCAGCCATGGCAGGCGGCTCCCCGGGCTTGCTCTGGTCACCCTCTGCGGGCTTGTCGGTGGCGGCAGCACCCGGCTTGGCGGGGTCGGCCTGCTTCTGCTGCTGGGCAGTCAGTTCGGCGATGGTCTGGTTCTTCAGCTCCAGCAACTTCTGGAGGTTGTCGACGTTCTTTTCCAGGTCCTTGACGCGGTCATTGGCGTCGGCCAGAGCGCGTTCGGCGGCGGCCTTCTCTTCGGCAGCGCCGGCGTTGCCGGTCTTGCCACGGCCCTTGTTGGCACGCGAGAGCTCCAGGCGATCACGCGCTTGCCCGGTACCGGAACGCTCCTCCACACGCGCCGTAATCTTGCCACCGCCACTCTGGCGGTTGCTGCCAGCCTTGCCGGCCGGCCCATTGGCGACCTGGCCCGCCAGCTTGTTGCGATAGGCGTTGAAGTCCTGGGCTTGTGCGACCACCATGCTGCGTGCCTCGTCGCGGTCCACTGCCGCCGCCGTCGGCTGGTCGGGGATGGACAGGATCTTGCCCGCGCGCAGGCGGTTGATGTTGTTGCCCTGGAAGGCATCGGGATTGGCCCGGTACAGCGCAATGAGCATCTGGTCCAGCGAGACATTGGCCTGCTGGTTGCGCGTGGCGATGGCACTGAGCGTGTCACCGGGCTTGACGCGGTAGTCGCCGCTCTTGCCAGCGCTCGCAGGCGCCGCAGCGGGTGCCGCGACGCTGCCGGAGGCGGCAGGGCCTGCCGGTGCCGCCGCCATCGCATCGGGGCTGGCCGAAGCCGGCGTATTTTCGGGCGAGGCCTGCTGGCGACGGATCAGTTCTTCAGCCAGAGCGGAAGGAGCGGGACGCTGCACGATGGTGCTGGTCGGCTCTTCGCTACTGAACGGGATCGCCGCACTGGGGGCCGCAGCAGGCGGGGGTTCCGCCGCAGCAGGCGCTGCCGTTGCGGCCGGTGCTGGTGCTGGTGCCGGGGCAGCACTTGCCGCTGCCGGTGCGGCAGCGGCCGCAGCGGCCTCCGCATTGCTCGGCGTCAGCGGTGCCACCTGGGCATTGCGCGGGGTCTTGCTGTCGGGCGGATCCAGCAGGAAGGTGTATTCACGCAGTTGCCGGGCCTGACCGGAATCGAGCTCCAGCAGCAGGTCGACGAAGGGATCGCTGACCGGCTGGGACGAACTGATGCGGATCACATGCCGCCCCTGGCGCTGTTCCAGCACGATGGACAGAGAACTCAACACCGGGTTGTAGTCCATGTTGGCGCGGCGGAAGGCGTCGGCCGGTGCCAGGCGCGCGGTGAGCTTGCCGGCTTCGTCGGCACTCACGGCAGTCACCTCGATCTCGGCGCGCAAGGGCTGGCCCAGCGACGAAAGCACGGTCAGCTTGCCCAGGGCCGCAGCATGCGCCCCCAGAGGCAAGGCCATGGCCAGGGCAATGGCGGCGCTCAGGGTCTTCATCCGGGACAAGGGAAGCTTCTTGTTGGTATGTACAGGCATGTTTTGTTTGGCTTAGAGAAACGTTGCGCTTCAAACCCGTCACGCTGGCGTTCAAGCCGGTACTGGCCTGGAAATGCCCTACAGATCCGTGAATGGGGCAGATGCCGCGCGGCCTGTGCAGCCGGCCCGCGCCACTCCGGTCCGTGCTGGCTTGCTGTTGTCACGCCTTTTCTTGCAGGCCAGCGGTCCGGAGCAGATCCATTTCATCAAATCCAGCAGGCGCTCTGCTAGGGCGCTGCCACATGTTGGCTTTCATGAAATGAATTGGCTTTTCAAATTAACATCAAGAACTTACACCCGCAAGTGTACTTACTTTCTCAAGATGAGAAAAACCCGCCAGCATCCATTCGCATGGACGCTGGCGGGCTATTGTTGCAGACTGACAACGCGTAAGGCAAGTCCTATTCGCATTGCAGCAACGCCGCGGCGCAACCGACCGGGATTTTTCCCGGTCGCCGACATCACTCCAGGTTGCCCAGGATGATGCGCAGCATGCGGCGCAGCGGTTCGGCCGCGCCCCACAGCAGCTGGTCGCCGATGACGAAGGCGGAGATGTATTCCGGGCCCTGGTTGAGCTTGCGCACACGGCCCACGCCGATTTCCAGGCCACCGGTGATGGCCGCCGGGGTCAGTTCCTTGACCGTGATGGCGCGGTCATTGGGGACCCACTTCACCCAAGGGTTGCCGGCACGGATGATGGACTCGATGTCAGCCAGGGGCAGGTCGCGCTTCAACTTGATGGTCAGCGCCAGGCTGTGGCAGCGCATGGCGCCGATACGCACACACAGGCCATCGACCGGGATGATCTGCTCGTTGCCCAGGATCTTGTTGACTTCAGCCTGGCCCTTCCACTCTTCCTTGGACTGGCCGTTTTCCAGCTGGGCGTCGATCCAGGGGATCAGGCCGCCGGCCAGAGGCGCGCCGAAGAATTCGGTCGGCACGTCTTCACGGATGGTCTTGGCAACCTTGCGGTCGATGTCCAGGATGGCCGAGGACGGGGTTGCCAGCTCGTCGGCCACGGCCGCGTTGATGACGCCCATGCCCTTCAACAGCTCGCGCATGTGATTGGCGCCGCCGCCGGAGGCTGCCTGGTAGGTCATGGAGCTGACCCACTCGACCAGGCCTTCCTTGAACAGGCCGCCCACGCCCATCAACAGGATGGAGTTGGTGCAGTTGCCGCCGATGTAGTTCTTCACACCCTTGGCCAGCGCATCCTTGATGACGTTGTTGTTGACCGGGTCCAGCACGATCACGGCATCATCCTTCATGCGCAGCGAGGAAGCAGCGTCGATCCAGTAGCCATCCCAGCCAGCGGCGCGCAGCTTGGGGAAGATCTCATTGGTGTAGTCGCCGCCTTGTGCGGTGATGATGATGTCGCATTTCTTCAGCTCTTCAATGCTGTTGGCGTCTTTCAGCGTCGTTTCCTTTTTGGCAAACGACGGCGCCTTGCCGCCCGCATTCGAAGTCGAGAAAAACACCGGTTCGATGTGATCGAAATCACCTTCGTCCTGCATGCGCTGCATCAGGACCGAACCCACCATTCCACGCCAGCCAACCAAACCAACCAGTTTCATCATCTTTCCCTATTTAGAACTTCCATGGTGAACAAATCAGATTGAACACAATTGCGCCGGACCATCCGGCATTTCAAGCACCCGGCCGCACCGGTTGGGGCGCGGCCAGGCGACGTTGATCTCAGGCGAGGGCCTTGACCACGGCTTGCCCCATCTGCTGGGTGTTGACCTTGGTGCAGCCTTCTTCATAAATATCGGCGGTGCGCAGACCTTGCGCAAGCACTTTCTTCACTGCATTCTCGATGCGGTCGGCCTGCTCGGCACGGTTCAAGGAGAAGCGCAGCATCATCGCTGCCGACAGGATGGTCGCCAGCGGATTGGCGATGCCCTTGCCCGCGATGTCGGGTGCCGAACCGTGCGAAGGTTCATACAGGCCCTTGTTGTTGGCATCCAGCGAGGCCGAGGGCAACATGCCGATGGAACCGGTCAGCATCGCCGCCGCGTCCGAGAGGATGTCGCCGAACATGTTGCCGGTGACGATGACATCGAAGTTCTTCGGGGCTTTCACCAGCTGCATGGCGGCGTTGTCCACGTACATGTGCGACAGCTCGACGTCCGGGTACTCCTTGCCGACTTCGGTGACGATGTCCTTCCAGAACTGGAAGGTTTCCAGCACGTTGGCCTTGTCCACGCTGCACAGGCGCTTGCCGCGCTTGGCGGCGGCCTGGAAGGCGACGTGGGCGATGCGGCGGATTTCCGGTTCCGAATAGCGCATGGTATCAAATCCTTCACGCGAACCCTTGAACGGACCGTCCGGTGCCTCGCGCATGCCGCGCGGCTGGCCGAAATAGATGTCGCCGTTCAGTTCACGCACGATCAGGATGTCCAGGTTGGCCACCAGCTCGGGCTTCAGCGAAGAAGCGCCGGTCAGTTCCGGATAGCAGATCGCCGGGCGGAAGTTGGCAAACAGCTGCAGGTGCTTGCGCAGGCCCAGGATGGCTTGCTCGGGGCGCAGGGCGCGTTCCAGCTTGTCATACTTCCAGTCGCCGACCGCACCGAAGAGAATGGCGTCGGCTTCCTTGGCCAGCTTCAGGGTACCGTCCGGCAGCGGGTGGCCGTGGGCTTCATAGCCGGCGCCGCCGACGGGGGCGGTTTCCATTTCGAACTTTTCGTCCAGGGCGTTGAGCACGCGGACGGCTTCGTCGACGATTTCAGGACCGATGCCGTCACCCGGCAGGATAGCAATCTTCATGGCTTCTCTTTCTCAGTGTTTCCAGCGTTCTTGGAATAGTAACGACAAGGGCGGCCATCTGACCGCCCTTTGCTGTTGTCTCGACGATCACTTCAGATCGTGTTGCTCAGCCAGGGCTGTTCGTGCAGGTGTTTCTCTTCGTAGGCACGAATGGTGTCGGCTTTGCGTAGGGTCAGGCCAATGTCGTCGAAGCCGTTCAACAGGCAGTACTTGCGGAATTCGCTGATCTCGAACGGATAGACGGCACTGCCATTGGTGGTGCTGACGGTCTGCTTTTCCAGGTCGATGACCAGTCGATAGCCCGGGAAGGCCTTGACTTCATTGAACAGGTGATCGACCTGCTGCTCGCTCAGGACGATGGGCAGCAGACCGTTCTTGTAGCAGTTGTTGAAGAAGATGTCGGCGAAGCTGGGCGCGATCACGGCGCGAAAGCCGTACTGGTCCAGCGCCCACGGCGCGTGTTCACGCGAGGAGCCGCAGCCGAAGTTCTTGCGCGACAGCAGGATGGACGAACCCTGGTAGCGCTCCTGGTTGAGCACGAAATCGGGATTGAGCGGACGCTTGCTGTTGTCCATGCCCGGCTCGCCGTGATCCAGGTAACGCCATTCGTCGAACAGGTTGGGGCCGAAGCCGCTGCGCTTGATCGACTTCAGGAACTGCTTGGGGATGATCGCATCGGTATCGACGTTGGCGCGATCCAGCGGCGCCACCAGTCCTTCATGCACGATAAATTTATTCATGAGCTTGACCTTGGGTCGGCGGGGCGGTGACGCTGCCCTGCCCTTCCTCTTTCCTGTTCAAAAACTGAAGCTGCGGCACACTGGCCGCAGCCTTGCACTATCTGATCCTGCTGATTGCTGCTTATTTCTTGCTGGCGTCCTGCATCTTTTCGCCGACCTTTTCGACATCCTTGCCGAAACCGTTGACGGTATTGCAACCGGCCAGCGCACCCAGGGTGACGGCCAGCAGAACCAGAGTGGAGATTTTTTTCATGTTTGTCCTCTCGAAAAGATTCACACAAGCAGGGGATTACAGCGAACGCACATCCACGAAATGACCGGCAATGCCCGCTGCGGCTGCCATGGCCGGGCTCACCAGGTGGGTACGACCACCGGCACCCTGACGACCTTCGAAATTGCGGTTCGAGGTCGAAGCGCAGCGCTCGCCCGGTTCCAGGCGGTCGGCATTCATGGCCAGGCACATGGAGCAGCCCGGTTCGCGCCATTCGAAACCGGCATCGCGGAAGATCTTGTCCAGGCCTTCACGTTCAGCCTGCTCCTTGACCAGACCGGAACCCGGCACGACCATCGCCAGCTTGACATTGGAGGCGCGGAACTTGCCGCGCACGACCTTGGCGGCTTCGCGCAGGTCTTCGATGCGGGAGTTGGTGCAGGAACCGATGAAGACCTTGTCGATGCGGATATCTTCAATGGGGGTATTGGGCTTCAAGGCCATGTAGGCCAGCGCCTTTTCCATGCCGTCGCGCTTGGTCGGATCCTTTTCCTTGTCGGGATCAGGGACGCGGGCGTCGACCGCCACCACCATCTCGGGCGAAGTGCCCCAGGTGACTTGCGGCTTGATCTCGGCGGCGTTCAGGGTCACCACCATGTCGAATCTGGAGCCCGGGTCCGAATGCAGCGTGCGCCAGTACGAGACGGCGCGCTCCCAGTGCGGGCCGGAGGGCGAGAAGGGACGACCCTTCAGGTATTCCAGCGTGGTGTCGTCGAAGGCCACCATGCCGGCACGGGCGCCTGCTTCGATGGCCATGTTGCAGACCGTCATGCGGCCTTCCATGGACAGCGAGCGGATGGTCGAGCCAGCGAATTCGATCGCGTAGCCGGTGCCGCCTGCGGTACCAATCTTGCCGATCACGGCCAGCACGATGTCCTTGGCGGTCACGCCAGCGGGCAGCGCGCCATCGACCTGCACCAGCATGGCCTTGGACTTGCGCGCCAGCAGGGTCTGCGTGGCCAGCACGTGTTCGACTTCGGAGGTGCCGATGCCGTGGGCCAGCGCGGCAAACGCGCCGTGGGTGGAAGTGTGCGAATCACCGCAGACCACCGTCATGCCCGGCAAGGTGGCGCCCTGTTCGGGGCCGATCACGTGCACGATGCCTTGACGCTTGTCGTTCATGCCGAAGTACGTCAGGCTGAATTCTTTTGCGTTGCCATCCAGGGTTTCGACCTGCAGGCGCGAGATGGGGTCGGCGATGCCTTGGGCGCGGTCGGTGGTGGGGACGTTGTGGTCCGCCACCATCAGGTTGGCCGAGTTCCGCCAGGGTTGGCGACCGGCTAGCTTGAGGCCTTCGAAGGCTTGCGGGCTGGTCACTTCATGGAGCAGGTGGCGGTCGATATACAGGATGGCGGTACCGTCATCTTCCGTATGAACGACGTGCGACTCCCAGAGTTTGTCGTAGAGCGTCTTGAGCATGTTGCGGTCCGGCGGAATCGAAAAAGGGATGCTGAACGGGAAAAATAGCTTTTGATTATGCCATAAAGCGACAGGTCTGACCTCCCCGCCGTGTTTTCCGCCGCGTCGCAACAACAGGGAATAATGCTGCAAAGCAGCAGAAAAAGCGCAGCAAGTGCGGCAGCCATGAAAAAACCGGCATTTCTTCCGGAGCTGGAAGAAATGCCGGTGGCTCGCCAGGCAGGACAGCCCGGATCAGTGCTTGCGGGTCTGCTGGTACAGCGGCTCCACGCGCTGGGCGTAGACCGTCAGGTCGGCGATGCGCTCGCTGCTGGAGGGGTGGGTGGACATGAACTTCATCGGCTCGTCGCCGCCCAGGCTGGCCATCTTCTGCCACAGCGTGACGGCGGCCTTGGGGTCATAGCCGCCGCGCGCAGCCAGTTCCACGCCGATGCGGTCAGCCTCGGTTTCATTGGCGCGCGAATTGGGCAAGCCCATCAGGCCCATGTAGAGGTATTGCCCGCCCTGCTTGCCGACATCGCCCAGCCCCAGCAGCGCCGCGCCAATCGAGATGGCCGAATTGGCCACCACCTGCTGCGAAGCGCGCTCGCGGGCGTGTTCACGCAGGGCGTGGGCGATCTCGTGGCCCATGACGGCGGCCAGCTCATCGTCGGTGATCTTGAGCTTGTCGATCAGGCCGGTGTAGACCGCGATCTTGCCACCGGGCATGCACCAGGCATTGGTCTCGTCGGAGCTCAGTACGTTGACTTCCCAGTTCCACTTCAAGGCATCCGGGCGGAACACCCCAGTCTGCGGGATCAGGCGACTGGCAATGGCGCGCACGCGTCGCACCTGGGCCGCATTGCGATTGAGCAGGCCCTTGCTCTTGGCTTCGGCCAGTACCTGGGCGTATTCCTTGGTGGAGGCGGCCTCCATCTCGGCCGAGGACACCAGCATCTGCTGCTTGCGGTCGATGCCGACGGCACCGCCCTGGGTGGTCTGTACGGTTTCGCAGGCCACCAGGCCCACCAGGGCTGCGGCCAACAGGCTGTTCTTGACGATAGGGTTGAGCTTCATGCCCGCCTCCATTGAATAATTGATCTTGATCCCGGGGTCGGTCTGCCGGCGTGCGTGCTGCCGCCAGTCAGCCTTGAGCCGCTTCGACCCGGCTCTTTGCAAATTGTTTCAGACAAGAAAAAACCGGCGACCGCATGCGCGATGGCCGGCTTGCTGGCAAGGCTGCCCGGCCTGTCAGCGCAGGGCCGGGGTCTCCACCTTCACATCGCCGCATTGTGCGCGATGACGCAGGGCGTGATCCATCAACACCAGCGCCAGCATGGCTTCGGCAATGGGCGTAGCACGGATGCCCACGCAAGGATCGTGGCGACCGAAGGTTTCCACCGAGATCGGCTGGCCGTTCTTGTCGATGGACGGGCGCGGCGTGCGAATGCTGGAGGTCGGCTTGATGGCGATGGAGGCCGTGATGTCCTGACCGGTCGAGATGCCGCCCAGGATGCCGCCGGCATTGTTGCCGACGAAGCCTTGCGGGGTCAGCGCATCGCCGTGCTCGGAGCCCTTTTGCGCCACCGAAGCGAAACCGGCACCGATCTCCACGCCCTTGACGGCATTGATGCCCATGAGCGCATAGGCGATCTCGGCATCGAGCTTGTCGTACAGCGGCTCGCCCAGTCCCACCGGGACGTTCTGCGCCACCACGTCGATGCGCGCACCGATGGAGTCACCGTCCTTGCGCAGGGCATCCATGTAATCTTCCAGGCGCCCGATGATGCTGGCGTTGGCGGCAAAGAAGGGGTTGTCGGGCACGTGCTCCCAGGACTCGAAGGGAATGGCGATCTCGCCCAGCTGGCTCATGCAGCCCTTGAAAGTGGTGCCGTACTTCTCGAACAGCCACTTCTTGGCGATGGCCGCCGCGCCCACTACGGGGGCCGTCAGGCGCGCCGAGGAACGACCGCCACCGCGCGGATCGCGGATGCCGTACTTGTGCCAGTAGGTGTAGTCGGCATGACCGGGACGGAAGGTCTCCAGAATATTGCCGTAGTCCTTGCTGCGCTGGTCCTGGTTGCGGATCAAGAGCGCAATCGGGGTGCCGGTGGTCTTGCCTTCGTAGACGCCGGAGAGGATCTCCACCGTATCCGGCTCCTGACGCTGGGTCACGTGGCGCGAGGTGCCGGGACGGCGGCGGTCCAGTTCCGGCTGGATATCGGCTTCGGACAGCGTCATGCCTGGGGGACAGCCATCGATCACGCAGCCGATGGCCGGGCCGTGGGATTCGCCGAAAGTGGTGACGGTGAAGAGCGTGCCGAAGGTATTGCCGGACATGATGGAATTCGCGCAAAAAATGGGGGAAGCCGCGATTCTACCAGCCTCGGGGGCTGCCGACGAGCCGCGCCAGGCGGCGCGCTCGCCCCGGCAGGCTTATTTCCAGTCGCCGCGCAGCACCCTGACCTGCTCCTGCAGGCCCTCCGGGCTGACCGCTGCGGGCGCGATCGGCTCGCCCACTGCCAATTCCAGGCGCGAGAACAGTCCGCGCTTGAAGGTGCGCGCCACCGGATTGCTGGGGTCGCGCGAGAACAGGCTGCCCCACAGCCCGCGCAAGGCCATGGGCAAGACCGGCACCGGGCTGCGGTCGATGATCTTCTGCACGCCGCCCTTGAAGGGGTTGATCTCGCCATCGCGGGTCAGCTTGCCTTCCGGGAAGATGCACACCAGCTCCCCTTCATGCAGGGCCTGGGCGATATCGACGAAGGCTTTTTCGGTCAGCCACGGGTCTTCCTTGACCGGTGCAATCGGGATGGCCCGCACGTTGCGGAACAGCCAGGACATCACCGGAATCCTGAATATCTGGTGATCCATCACGAAGCGCACCGGACGCGGGCTGGCCGCCATGATGGCGATCGCATCCACGTAGCTGACGTGATTGCACACCAGCACCGCCGGCCCCTCCTCAGGAATGGCCTGGCCATTGATGATGCGCACGCGATAGAAGGTATGGATCAGGATCCAGGCCAGGAAGCGGATCAGGAACTCCGGCACCAGCGAGAAGATGTAGACCGCCACCACGCCATTCATGATGGCCGTGGCCAGGAAGATCTGCGGAATGGTCAGCCCCGCCTTCAACAACACCATCGCCACCAGGGCCGACACCACCATGAAGAGCGCATTCATGATGTTCATCCCGGCGATGGTGCGGGAGACGTGGGCCGGGTCGCAGCGGGTCTGGATGAGCGCAAACAGCGGCACGATGTAGAGCCCGCCGAACAGGCCGATGCCGAGGCAATCGACCAGAATGCGCCAGCTGCCGCCCTGCGCCAGGAAGCCGCCCAGGTCCAGCATGGCCGATGGAGTGACGTACGCCTGACTGGCGAAATACAGTTCCAGCCCGAACACCGAGAGGCCAATCGAGCCGAAGGGCACCAGCCCGATTTCCACCTTGTGGCCGGAGAGCCGCTCGCACAGCAGCGAACCGACGCCGATACCGACCGAGAACACCGCCAGCAGCAGCACGAAGACGCTGTGGTCGCCATGCAGGTAATTCTTCGCGTAGACCGGGAATTGCGCCAGCATGATGGCGCCATAGAACCAGAACCAGGAATTGCCCAAGAGCGACAGGAACACCGGCCGGTTGCGGCGCGAAAAACCGATGTTGCGCACGGTCTCGGTGAAGGGATTCCAGTTCACCTTCAACTCCGGCACGGGGGCCGGCGAGAGCGGAATGCGCAGGCTCGCCAGCCAGCCCAGCACGGCAATGCCGATGGTGATGCCGGCCACCAGGTGCAGGCCCCAGGGCTTGTGTACCACCAGCACCGCGCCCAGGATTTCGCCCAGCAGGATGCCGACGAAGGTACCCATCTCGATCAGACCATTGCCGCCCACCAGCTCCTCGCGCCTCAACTGCTGCGGCAAATAGGCGTATTTCACCGGTCCGAACAGAGTGGAATGGATGCCCATGCCCACCACTGCGGCAATGAGCAGCCACAGGTGATGCGTCATCCAGCCATAGGCGGCGATGCCCATGATGGCGATTTCGAGCAGCTTCACGAAGCGCGCCACCCTGCCCTTTTCCAGCTTGTCGGCCAGTTGGCCGGAGGTGGCCGAGAACAGGAAGAACGGCAGGATGAACAAACCCGGAATGAGGTTGTTGAGCAGGCCCGGATCCATGTCCGTCCACGCCAGCGCGTCATAGGTGAGGATGGTCAGCAGCGCCGTCTTGAACACGTTGTCATTCAGGGCGCCGAGGAACTGGGTCCAGAAGAAGGGAGCGAAGCGCCGTTGAGTGAAAAGCGTGAACTGGCTGTTCTTTTGCATGGGCAATCAGGTGAGGGAGAAAGCGGGCAGCCTACGCTGCATCAGACAGGATTGACAACAACACCAAAGGGCAGGAAGCGCGGAACAATAAAAAACCGCTCCAGCAGGAACGGTCATGACAGCGCCGCCTGCACCGGGCAGGCGGGGACTCCCGGAGCAACACCAGAGGCTCAGCTGTTGCCTTCGCGCTCTTCTTCCTCGGCCGGCCAGTCGCGGATGTAGGCCTTGAGCATCTTGTTCTCGAAACCCTGCGCATCCAGCACCGCCTTGGCCACGTCGTAGAAGGACATCACGCCCAGCACCGTGCGCGCCTCCATCACCGGCACGTAGCGCGCGTGCTTTTCCAGCATGATGCGGCGCACTTCGTTGAGGTCGGTATCGGGGGTCACGGTGATGGGCGCATCGTTCATGTGCTTGCGCACGGTCGAGCCGCCCAGCTCGCCACCGTTCTTGTGCAGCGTCAGCAGCACTTCGCGGAAGGTCAGCATGCCGACCAGGTCGCCGTATTCCATGACGACCAGCGAGCCGATGTCTTTCTCGGCCATGGCGGCCACGGCCTCCTGAATCGGGGTATCCGGCGTGACGGTGAAGAGGATGTTGCCTTTGACCTTGAGGATTTCAGAGACTTTCATGATGTCGTCCTGGTTTGGTTATATGAAGCTGTTTTGACTGTAGGCGATGACGCCGGGAAAATCCAATTCATGGGGGCAACAGGATAACTGATCCTGACCGCAGCCGCTCTGGATGCCTCCTCCACGCCTGCTTTGCAGGAAGGAAAACACATGGTACGGGCAAGGGCGACATTTGGGCAACCCGCAAAGACGCTGCTGCGCAGTATTTCCGTACAGAATTTGCATTTGATAGCTGAAGCTTGCTTCAGCACAAGGATTGCAAACGAGCGCGCTGCTGACTAATCTGGAGAGGTCAGGACTCTCCGGAGAAGACCATGGCTGCCACCCTGCCCGAACGCCATTACGCCAGTTTCAGCGAGTTCTATCCGACCTACCTGAGCGAGCACGCGCACCGGGTCAACCGGCAGCTGCATTTCCTCGGGTCGACGCTGGCGCTGCTGAGCCTGTTGCTGCTGCTGATCACGCATCAGTGGTGGTGGCTGGCGGTGGCACTGTTCTGTGGCTACGGTTTTGCCTGGGTCGGGCATTTCATGGTGGAGAAGAACCAGCCAGCCACCTTCCGTCATCCGGTCTATTCCTTCATGGGGGATTGGGTGATGTACTGGCAAATGCTGACCGGACAAGTCTCGTTTTAGAAAACTTCATATCAGAGCCAACATCGGCCGATCCGGGGGGCTGGTCTCGGGTCGCCTCATCTTTCCCACAGGCGCCGCCGCGCTTCCAGCGGTACGGCTGCGTGGGGCATGGCGGCCACGGTCGCCGCGACCTCCTGCTCGGCCTCCCGGCCAGCCTGGCAATACTGTTGCAGCGATTGCCCCAGCACGGTATTGATGGCTTCTTCCACCCTGCTCACCAGGGCTTCTTCCTCACCGGCCTGGGCCAGTACCGCCGGGTCGAACACGAACAGGCGATACACCCGCGCCAGCTGGATGGTGCCGGGATTGGCCACCAGCGTCCAGCGGTCCATGTCATCGGTGATGCGGCGGTTCCAGCCGCGACGGTTGCGGCTGTCCGCATCGGGCTTGACCGAGGCCACCCAGCCCTCTTCGCTCATGCGCGAGAGCAGTTGCTGCAGTTCTCCCAGCCCCAGCCTGGTGGCGCGGCGCACCTCATCCATGCTGACCACGGCGGACTCCACGCCCACCCGCGCCGCATGCAGGAATTTCAGGACCTTGACCGCATCGATGAATTCCGCGCCCGGTGAGGGCACGTGCCACCAGCGCTCATAACGCACCACTGGCAATGCTGCCGTGAGCAGTGCACCGAAGAGGGTGATCATCCACATCATGTAGATCCACACCAGGAAGATCGGCAGCACCGCCACCGTGCCATAGACCATGGTGTAGGTCGGGAACTGCAGGATGTAGGCGGCGAAGAGCCGCTTGGCGATTTCCAGGCCGATACCGGCCAACAGGCCGCCGGCGGCCGCATCGCGCCAGTCCACGGTCTGGTTGGGCACGGTGCTGTAGAGCAGCGTGTAGGCCAGCGTGGAGAACATCAGCGAGACCAGGGTATAGAAGCTCGCCCCCAGCCACGGCAGGCTTCTGACGGCGCCGCCGGTGGCGCTTGAAAGATACGAGGTCACGCTGATGGAGACCCCGATCAGCAACGGCCCCAGCGTGATGATGGCCCAGTACACCAGCACCCGCTGTACCAGCGGACGCGACTTCTTGACGCGCCAGATCTGGTTGAACACGCTCTCGATGGTGGACATGGTCAAGACCGACGTCAGGATCAGCAGCACCCCGCCCACGGCCGAGATGCGCGCCGACTTGGCGGCGAACTGGTTCAGGTAGCCGAGAATGGTGTTGGCTACGCCCTTGGGCATGAGGTTGTCGACGAAATAGGCTTCCAGCGAGGCGCGGAAGGTCGAGAACAGCGGGAAGGCCGTAAACAGCGCCAGCGCGATGGTCAGCATCGGCACCAGCGAGAGGATGGTGGTGAAGGTCAGGCTGCCGGCCACTTGCGGCAGGCGGTCCTCGCGCAGCCGCTGGCCGGCGAAGCGCAACAGGTCGCGGAACTGTTCACGGGTCAGACCACGCATACGGGACAAGGAAATACGCAAAGAAGACATCCGTTCGACTTCATCGGGGACGCCGCACCAGCAGATGCGCCGTCCCATCGGGGTTGAATCACGCCGCATGACGGCAAGTTTGGCGATTATCGCCCAAGCGGACGGCAAAATCCCGCAAAAACGCACAGGGGGAAGAAAGTTTCTGCTTCCCCTTGGTGTAGATGAAGTACAGATGAAGAAAAAGCTGATCTACACTGCCTTTTCCTGCTGTCTGGGTACAAAAGAACGGAAATATAATAAGTCACATGACCACCTCCCCGACTGCGATTGCCGTGAACGCTTCTTCCAACGCCACCATCCTGGTGCTCTACTATTCGCGCCATGGCGCCACCCGCAAGCTGGCCGAGCTGATCGCCCAGGGTGTGGAAAGCGTGCCCGGCTGCGACGCCCGCCTGCGCACCGTGCCGGCGGTCTCCACCGTCACCGAGGCGGTGGAACCGGACGTCCCTGCATCCGGCGCGCCCTACGTGGAAGCCACCGACCTGGCCGAGTGCGACGGCCTGGCCCTGGGCTCGCCCACGCGCTTTGGCAACATGGCCTCCGCCATGAAGTATTTCTGGGACGGCACCTCGCCGCAATGGCTCTCCGGCACCCTGGCGGGCAAGCCGGCCTGCGTCTTCACCTCGACCGGCAGTCTGCATGGCGGCCAGGAATCGACGCTCTTGAGCATGATGCTGCCGCTGCTGCACCATGGCATGCTCATCGTGGGCCTGCCCTATTCGCATCCCGAACTGATGAACACTTCCAGCGGCGGCACGCCTTACGGCGCCAGCCACTGGGCGGGCGTCAACGGCAACCAGCCGCTGTCGGACGACTCGCGCTCTCTGGCCATCGCGCTGGGCAAACGGCTGGCAGAAAACGCCATCAAATTACGGAGACCATCATGAACAGCCATGCGCGCTACTTCCATCTCGGAGCCAGCTCCGGTCTGATCGCCCTGATCCTGCTCTGCCTGGCGTGGGAACTGGTGCTGGCGCCGCTGCGACCGGGCGGCTCATGGATGGTGTTGAAGGTATTGCCGCTGCTGCTGCCGCTGCGCGGGGTCTTGAAGCGCGATGTCTACACGCTGCAATGGTCCTCCATGCTGATCCTGGTCTACCTGGCCGAAGGCCTGGTACGCGCCACCAGCGACAGCGTGCACACCTCGGCCATGCTGGCCTGGGTGGAAGTGGCGCTGACGACGCTGTATTTCTTCTGCGCACTGGCCTATCTGCATCCGTTCAAGAAGGCCGCCAAGGAAATCGCCCGCCAGGCGATCCAGAAAGCCTCCCAGTAAGCACCTCTGTCCCGACCAAGGCGCGCCACTCAAGGTGGCGCGCGCCGCTTTCATGACTGAATTCCTCGATGCCTGCCGGGCCGCCATCGGCGCCGCCCATGTCCTCACCGATGCTGCCGACACCGCCGGCTACCTGACCGATCAGCGCGGCCGCTACACCGGGCGCGCCCTGGCCGTGTTGCGTCCGGCCGATAGCGCCGAAGTGGCGGCGCTGGTGCAGCTGTGCGCCCGCCACGCCGTGCCGCTGGTGCCGCAAGGCGGCAATACCGGCCTGGTGCTGGGCAGCGTGCCCGACCAGCAGGGCAATGCCGTGGTACTGTCGCTGCGCCGCCTGAACCGCATCCGCGCGGTCGACCCGATCAACAATACGATGACGGTGGAAGCCGGTTGCGTGCTGCAACACCTGCAGGAGCAGGCGGCGGCGGTGCAGCGTCTGTTCCCGCTGTCGCTGGCGGCCGAAGGCAGTTGCACCATCGGCGGCAATCTCTCCACCAATGCCGGTGGCACCGGCGTGCTGCGCTATGGCAACACGCGCGAACTGTGCCTGGGGCTGGAAGTGGTCACGGCCGCGGGCGAAGTCATGAGCAGCCTCAAGGGCCTGCGCAAGGACAATACCGGCTACGACCTGCGCGACCTCTTCATCGGCGCCGAAGGTACGCTGGGCATCATCACCGCTGCCGTGCTCAAATTGTTCCCGCAACCGCGCGCGCAATTGACTGCCCTGGTGGCGCTGCAGACCCCGGCGCAGGCCTTGCAGCTGTTGCAGCGGGCGCAAGCGCGCTGCGGCTCGGCGCTCACCGGATTCGAACTGATGTCGCACTTCTGCCTGCAACTGGTCTGCAAGCATTTCCCCGAGCAGCGCCTGCCCTTTGCGCAGGCGCATCCGCAATACGTCCTGCTGGAACTGTCGGACAACGAATCCGAAGAACACGCCCGCACCCTCTTCGAAACCCTGATCGGCGAGGCCCTCGACGAGGGGCTGGTCGACGATGCCGTGATCGCCGCCTCGCTGGCGCAATCCCGGTCGCTGTGGCGACTGCGCGAAAGCATCTCGATGGCGCAGGCGCATGAAGGCAAGAACATCAAGCACGACATCTCGGTGCCGATCTCGCGCATCGCCGACTTCATGGAAGTGACCGACGCCCTGGTGCAGGAGACGGCGCCGGGTTGCCGCATGGTCAGTTTCGGCCACCTGGGCGATGGCAACCTGCACTACAACGTCTCGCCGCCGCTGGGCGTGGCCGATGCCGACTTTCTGGCGCGCCAGGGCGACATCAACCGCGTGGTGCATGACAGCGTGGACCGCTTCGGCGGCTCGATCTCGGCAGAGCACGGATTGGGGGCCTTGAAGCGCGAGGAAATCCTGCGCTACAAGTCGCCGGTGGAATTGCGCCTGATGCGCGCCATCAAGCAGGCGCTGGACCCGCAGCACCTGATGAATCCGGGCAAGGTGCTGTGAGGCCCGTTTGACGCACTCGTCAGGCACGCACAACAAAAAGGGACGGACGCCACTACGAGCCGTCCGCCCCAACCTCCCCCTCAGGAGCCTGCCTGAAACGCTGGCCTGCTTTGCGTTTCCCTATGTCGTGATCTTTGCATCAAGCTCGCTTTTCCAATCCGAGGAATAGCAGGCGATGCCACGGCCAATTTGTGAATTCAGGCCGCCGTCTTGTGCTGCGCGTGCTCCGTGGGCAGCCTCGTCTGGTCCTGGGTCTGCTCGCGCATGGTCTGCAAGAACAGGTCCGGCGCCATCGGTCGTCCCAGCAGATAGCCCTGCAGGGCGTCGCATCCGGCCTCATGCAGGAACTGCTGCTGGCGCTCGGTCTCCACGCCTTCGGCCACGATACGCAGGTTCAGCGTGCGGCCCAGGGCGACGATGGCCGAGACAATGGCGGCATCCTCGGTGCCCTCGCTGAGATCGCGCACGAAACCGCGATCGATCTTCAATTCATTGGCCGGCAGGCGCTTCAGGTACAGCAGGCTGGAATAGCCGGTACCGAAATCGTCGATGGAAATCTCCACGCCCAGGTCGGCGATCTTCTGCAGCGTCTGCAGGCTTTGCTCGGTATTGCTCATGGCCGTCGATTCGGTCACCTCCAGCGTCAGGCTCGAAGGCGGCAGCTGGTGTTTCTCCAGCGCAGCGCACACCACCTCCAGCAGATGCGGATCGGCAAACTGCACCGGCGACAGGTTGACCGCGATCTTCCAGTGCGTGTAACCCAGGGCCAGCCACTCGTGCATCTGGCGACAGGCTTCATCCAGCACCCAGGCGCCGATCGGGATGATGAGGCCGGAGCGCTCGGCCAGGCCGATGAATTCATCCGGCCCCACCAGTCCGCGCTGCGGATGCTGCCAGCGCAACAGCGCCTCGGCGCCCAGCACCGGGCCGTCGGGCAGGCTGAACTTGGGCTGGTAGACCAGCCGGAACTGCTTGCGCTCGAGCGCCACCCGCAAATCCTGCAGCCATTGCAGCTGGTGCTGCGCATTGGCATTCATCGAGGGTTCGAAGAAGTTGTAGCCGTTGCGACCGGCGCGCTTGGTGTGATACATCGCGGCATCGGCATTGATGACCAGGTCGTGGCGCGTGGCGCCATCTTCCGGATAGATGGCAATGCCCACGCTGGCCGAGACGCGCAAATCCTGCTCGGCCAGGCGGAACGGCAGGTTGATCACCTCCACCAGCTTCTCGGCCACCGGCATGGCGTCTTCCGGCTGGCCCAGTTCGACCAGGATGACGAATTCGTCTCCGCCCAGGCGCGCCACCGTATCATGCGCGCGCATGGCCCCGGTCAGACGCTGCGCCACCTCCACCAGCAGGCGGTCGCCCACATGATGGCCGAGCGAATCGTTGATGGCCTTGAAGCCATCCAGGTCCATGAACATCAGCGCGAAATGTCCCCGGCTGCGCGCGGCCTTGTTGATGGCCTGGGTCAGCCGGTCTTCCAGCAAGGTGCGGTTGGGCAGCCGGGTCAGTTGGTCGTGCAGCACCATCTGCGTCAGTTCTTCATTGGCTTCGGCCAGGGAACGCGCCAGCTTGGCGGTGCGCGACTCCAGCCGTGCATCCAGCACCGAGGTCAGCAAGGCGATGCTGAGCACCGCCAGCGTGACCACGATGATGAGGATCGCCAGCCAGCCCGTGCCCACGCCCTCGCGCGCGGACATGCACACTGAACCCATGGGGAAAGTGGCGGCCGCCATGCCGGTGTAGTGCATGCCGACGATGGCCACGCCCATCACCACCGAGGCACCGGCACGGGCCGCCCTCACGTGCGGCGTATTCCTGCGCAGGCTGAAAGCGATCCACAGCGCCGCCGCCGACGCCGCCACGGCGATCAGAATAGAGGCCGCGAACAGTCCCAGGTCGTAATCGATACCGGGCTGCATACGCATGGCCGCCATGCCGGTGTAGTGCATGCCGGCAATGCCCATGCCCATGAGCAGCGCACTGCCCAGAAGCCGCCGCAGCGGCAGCTCGCTGCGGGTGACGATCCACAGCGCAAAGCCGGAGGTGGCCACGGCGATGAGCAGCGAGAGCAGCGTGATCCAGGCGTCATAGCCCAGCGCGATGGGCAAGCGGAAGGCCAGCATGCCGATGAAGTGCATCGACCAGATACCGACGCCCATGGCCACCGCACCACCGGTCAGCCAGAAGCGCGCCGCGCGCGAGTGCAGGTGACTGGTGGTACTGATGCGCTCGGCCATATCCAGCGCCGTATAAGAGGCGAGGATGGCAACCAGCAGCGAGACGACAACCAGCAGCTTGTCGTAGGTAGCGATGAGCATGTCGATAGGTAGTGCGTATCAGGACATCAATTGAGCAAACGTCGCCAAAAGGAAAAAAGGCAGACAGCTTGGCAACATGAACGACTTGCCATGAAGCTTAGAAGGCGCCGCATTGTCACACAATCAGGAAATACCCGTTGTCATGTTGCCATTTTCAGGTGAACAATCGTCTCCTGGACGAGGCATACCGGCAACAGTCATCGACCGTGTGCAACCCGGAATGATCGTCCGTCCCATATTGCGCGCATGCCGGGCATCCCATGCGCAGAAGATGACGATGAAATGGCAACTTTATGCAATGCCATCGATCTGTTCACACGGCAGTGCGCGCATTGCAGCCTGGCAGGCGCCGCACGCCACAGGACAATCTGCAACAAAACAAAAAGTCACCAAAACACAACAAACTGACAACAAGGACAATATGCTCAGCTTATCCCAATCTCGCCCGCGCCCGGAAAAAGAGTGTCTGCCAGTGCGCAATCGCCTGTCGCGCCGCGTGATGCTGGCCCTGTGCGGTCTGGCCGCGCCCTGGTGGCTGGCTGCGCCAGCGCAGGCCGGCATCTCGATGGTGCAGCCGCCCAAGCGTATCGACGCCAGCAAGCCACTGGAACTGACCCTGCTGGTCGCCGAGGATGAGCAGACCGAACGCACTTACCAGTTGCCCGCCACGCTGCTGGTGGCGGCCTCGGCCGACATGATTCCGCCGCAGCAGATCGCCCTGCGGCGCGTCGATGGCGAGGACAGCCTGACCCTCAAACAAGGGCAATTCCGCAAGGTACGGTATCGCGGCGAGCTGCCGCGCCGCCTGCGCGGCATGGTGCGCATCGAGCCCATCGGCATCGATGCCTCGCCGGTGCTGGTGGCGGTGGTACGTCCGGATGCCTCGCTGGGGCCCCTGCCGGAATCGCCCGACCTGATCAACACGCCGCTGGTCGATTCGACCAGCAAGGTGGCACCGGTGGCGCCCTCGGCCACGGTACTCACACCCGGCGCCAATGCCTCGCCCACCGACAGCGCCCCGGCGGCCGAAGACATCCTCTCCAACAATCGTCGGCTGTCCTTCAATGAGCCGATGTATTTCACGGTGGGCCACAACAATGGCGACACCAATGCCCGCTTCCAGCTCAGTTTCAAGTTCCGCGTGTTCGTACCGGACGATCCGCGCTCGCGCAGCCTGCTCGACAATCTCTATCTGGGCTATACGCAATTCTCGCTATGGGACCTGTCGGCGCCCTCGGCGCCCTTCCGCGATACCAGCTATCGTCCGAGCCTGTATTACTACCTGCCCGACGTGGGCATCCAGAACGGCGTCTTCAGCCGTATCGGCATCGCCACCGGCCTGGAACATGAATCCAATGGCCGCGACGGTACCGCCTCGCGCAGCATCAACACCTATTTCGTCGAGCCGACCTTCAACTTCGGCAATCTGAACGACTATCACTTCAAGGTCGCGCCCAAGGTCTATGCCTATCTCGGCCCCACCCGCGACAATCCCGACATCGCCGACTATCGCGGCCACCTGGACCTGAAACTGGCCTATGGAAAACCCGATGGAATGGAAGTGGCGACCACGCTGCGCAAGGGCAAGCTCGGTGGCAAGTACAGCGCCGAAACCCAGCTCACCTACCCGCTCTCGCGTCTGCTGCCGGGCACCGCCGGCTACCTCATGGCCAGCTACTTCTACGGCTATGGCGAGAGCCTGCTGACCTACAACCAGAAGGACCATCCGCAACTGCGCATCGGCTATGCGCTATGGCGATGAGCCCTGCATATCGGGCCTGATGCAAAAAGGGGATGCGGCTGCATCCCCTTTTTGCTCTGCGCGACGATGGCGGACTCAGGCCACGGGTGTGCGCATGGTCACGAACTCCTCGGCCGAGGTCGGATGGATGCCGATGGTGCTGTCGAACTGCGCCTTGGTAGCGCCGCATTGCAGGGCTACCGCAAAGCCCTGGATCACTTCGCCGGCATCGCTGCCGACCATGTGGACGCCGAGTACCCGGTCGGTCCTGGAATCGACCACAAGCTTCATGAAGGTGCGTTCGGTATTGCGCGAGAGGGTGTTCTTGAGCGGCTTGAAGTCCGTTCTGAAGATTTTTACTTCACCATGCTCGCGACGCGCCTGTTCTTCGGTCAGTCCCACGGTGCCCACATTGGGATGACTGAAGACTGCTGTCGGAATGTTGCGATAGGACATGACCCGTTCGCCCTTGCCGAACAGACGCGCCACCACCACCATCGCCTCGGCCAGGGCGACCGGCGTCAGGGCCACGCGATCGATCACGTCGCCCACGGCCAGGATCGAGGCGACGCTGCTCTCGAATTGCTCATTGACCACCACGGCGCCGTTGTCCTTGAGCGTGACACCGGCCTTCTCCAGCCCCAGCCCGCGCGTATTGGGCGTGCGTCCGGTGGCAAAGAGCACGCACTCGGCGGCCAGGGTCTCGCCGTTGGTCAGGCGCACCTGCTTGACGCTGTCCTCACCCGCATGGGGTGCTTCGATGGCGGCGATGCTGGCATCGAAGACCAGGCGGATACCCTTCTTGGCCATTTCATCGGCCAGGTGGATACCCAGGTCCGCATCCATGTTGCGCAGCAGGCGTTCGCGGCGATAGACCAGCGTGACCTCGGTGCCCAGACCATTCAGGATGGATGCCAGCTCCACTGCGATATAGCCACCGCCCAGCACCACCGCGCGTTTCGGCAGGCCCTTGAGGTGGAAGAAATCATCTGAGGTGATGCCCAGCTCGCTGCCCGGGATCTGCGGCTTCTCGGGATGGCCGCCGGTGGCCACCAGGATGTGGCGGGCAGTGAAGCGCTTGCCCTCGACGCTGACGGTGTGCGCATCCTCCACCGTGGCAAAGCCGCGATGCAGGCTCACATTGGCACCGTCGAGCAGGCGCTGGTAGATATCGTTGAGATGGGCGATCTCGCGATCCTTGTTGGCAATCAGGGCCGACCAGTCGAAGGTGGGCTGGCCGTGCAAGGTCCAGCCGTAACCGGCGGCATCGGCGAAATCCTCGTGGAAATGGGCGCTGTAGGACATCAGCTTCTTGGGAATGCAGCCGACGTTGACGCAGGTGCCGCCCAGATCGCCCTTCTCGGCCAGGCCCACGCGGGCCCCGGCCTGACCGGCGAAGCGCGCCGCGCGCACGCCGCCGGAACCGCCGCCGATGGTGAAGAGGTCGTAATCGTATTGGCTCATGGTTTCTCCAGAGAGTGGCCGCAGCCCCCTGGCTACGCCCATTGTTGGTCTTTGCGTCTTTGCGTTATGCGGGCGGAAGCGCGCTTTGCAAGCCTGCACGGCGCCGGCCATCGAGCGCCCGCATCACCAGCAGCACCGGCGCCAGTCCCACCAGCACGATGGACAAGGCGGGCAGCGCCGCCTCGCCCAGACGCTCGTCGCGCGCCAGGTTGTGCGCGATCACGGCCAGGGTATCGGTATCGAAGGGCCGCAACAGCAAGGTGGCCGGCAATTCCTTGACCACATCGACGAACACCATCAGCGCCGCCACCGCCAGCGAGCGCCACAGCAACGGCATGTGCAGGCGCCAGGCAATCACCGCGCGCGAACTGCCCAGCGTGCGCGCGGCTTCGTCGAGACTGGCCGGAATGCGCGTGTAGCCGGACTCCACCGACTGCACCGCAACCGCCGTGAAGCGTACCAGATACGCGTAGATCACGCCCAGCGAGCTGGCCGTGAGCAGCACACCCAGGCCCGCCGTCGGCCACAGTGCCTGCAACCAGGCCACCGGCAGCAGGATGCCGACCGCGATGACCGAGCCGGGAATGGCATAGCCCATCCCCGCCAGCCGAGCGGTCAGCCGCAGCACCAGCCCCTGCAGGCGCGGCAGGTGCGCGCCGCGCAGCGCGAAGCACAGGCCCAGCGCCAGCACGATGGCCGCCAGCGCCGCCATGCCGCCGAAGCGGAAACTGTTCCACACCCAGCCGGCATAGCGGGCCAGGTCGAAGGTAGGCATGGCGGCGTCGCCGCTGCTCCACTGCCCGGCCCACAATTGCAGGAGGATCGCCACCGGCAGCACGAACCCCAGCAGCACCGGCAAACCGCATACCGCCCAGGCCGCCAGCGTCTGCGCAGGGGACAATGGCGGCAGGCGCGCCTCGGCGCCTTCGGTGCCGCGTGCGCCGCGCGTGGCCGCAAAGCGCATGCGGCCCTGCTCGCGCCGCTCCAGCCACAGCAAGACCGACACGAAAAGCAGCAGCAGCGAAGCGTACTGGGCGGCGGCGATGCGGTCATCCAATACCACCCAGGCCTTGTAGATGCCGGTGGTGAAGGTGGTCAGGCCGAAGTAGGCCGAGACCCCGTAATCGGCCAGCGTCTCCATCAGCGCCAGCGCCGCCCCGGCCGCCAGTGCCGGACGCGCCAGCGGCAAGGCCACGCGACGGATGCGTTCGGACAGGGGCGTACCCAGCATGCGCGCGGCCTCCATCAGGTGCATGCCGCGCTCGGAGAGCGCATTGCGCGCCAGCAGGTAGGCATAGGGGTAGAGCGTGAAGACGAACATGCACACCGCCCCCGGCAAGCCGCGCACGTCCATGCGCCAGCCCGGGAACCAGCCGCGCAGCGTGCTCTGCACCGCGCCCGCGTATTGCAGGAAATCGGTATAGGCGTAAGCCGACACGTAGGCCGGCATGGCCATCGGCAAGAGCAAGGCCCAGGACAGCGCCTGCCGTCCGCGAAACTCGAACAGACTCACCGTCACCGCAGCCGCCCCACCGACGATGACCACCCCCAGCGGCACCATCAGCGCCAGCCAGCCTGAGGTGGCCAGGTAGCCGGGCAGCACGGTCTGCATCTGCTGGCGCAGATTGTCGATGCCGGCCGCATCCAGACCGAACCAGGCAGCGAGGATGCCGAAGAGCGGCAAGGCGATCAGGACAGCGAGCAAACCGATGATGTGCATAGCGAAAAGCAGCCAGAAGAAAGAATTGCCAGGAGAAGTCTGCGGTCCATGCGCTACACTGCGCACTCCGAGACAAACGCGAATTGTAACCATTT
Source organism: Herbaspirillum sp. C9C3 (assembly GCF_013359625.1). Lineage (NCBI taxonomy): Bacteria > Pseudomonadati > Pseudomonadota > Betaproteobacteria > Burkholderiales > Oxalobacteraceae > Herbaspirillum > Herbaspirillum sp. C9C3. The sequence goes on along the minus strand of NZ_JABFMQ010000006.1, from coordinate 171,957 downwards.
CATCGAGCCTGCCCATGTTTCTGGAAGTCAAACACGTCAGCATCCGTTATCCCCGCACTGCCCACCCTGCCGTCGAGGCCGTCTCGCTGCGCCTGCAGCCGGGCGAGCTGGGCGCGCTGATTGGCCCCTCCGGCAGCGGCAAGACCAGCCTGTTGCGCGCCGTAGCCGGGCTGGAAGCGGCGCAGTCGGGCCGCATCCGGCTCGATGGGCAGTTGCTGGAAGGCGATGGCGTACGCGTGCCGGCCGAGGCGCGGCGCATCGGGATGGTGTTCCAGGATTTCGCGCTGTTCCCGCATCTGGACGTGGCGGCCAACATCGGCTTTGGTTTGCGCGGCATGGCGCGTGCGCAGCGTGACCAGATCGTGGCGCAGATGCTGGCCCTGGTGGGCCTGCCCGAGGCCGGCCGCAAGTTCCCGCACCAGCTCTCCGGTGGCCAGCAGCAACGCATCGCGCTGGCACGCGCACTGGCCCCGCAACCGCGCCTGCTGTTGCTGGACGAACCGTTTTCCAGCCTGGACGTGGAACTGCGCGAGCGCCTGGCCCAAGACGTGCGCGACATCCTCAAACGCACCGGCACCACGGCCTTGATGGTCACGCACGACCAGATGGAAGCCTTTGCGGTGGCCGATGTGGTGGGCGTGATGCGGCAGGGCCGGCTGGAGCAATGGGATACGCCGTACGCCCTGTATCACCGCCCGGCCACCCGCTTTGCGGCCGATTTCATCGGGCATGGGGTCTTGCTGCGGGGGGAAGTGCAGCCTGCGGCGGGCACCGGGCCCCAGACAGACATCGAGGTCCGCACGGCAGCGGGACTATTGCGCGGCCTGGTGCCGGAGGGTGCCGTCAATGCAGAGGGAACGCAGGTCGATGTGCTGCTGCGCGCTGACGATGTGATGCACGACGACGCCTCGCCATTGCAGGCACGCGTAGTACGCAAGTCATTCCGGGGGGCGGAATTTCTCTACACCCTGGCACTGGAGAACGGCCAGCAACTGCTTTCACTGGTGCCCTCGCATCACGATCATGCGGTCGGCGAATGGATAGGGATCAGGCTGGAGGTGACGCATTTGGTGACGTTTCCCAGCATGGAATCGTCATTGGCGGCGGCGCCCTCCGCAACAGCGGAGGCCACCCCCGTAGCCGCAGACAGTACCGCCTGATCCACCCCGGCGGCCCTCCCCAGGGCATCCACCACCAGCCAGTCAAGCGCACGCCGCATCAGCCGCGCGCCTTCGACAGCACCACCAGCCAGCGGCGCAACAACAGGATTTCAACATGGCCAGGCTCGATGCCCGCGCTGCACTCGATCACCGGATTGACCCGGTAACGGCGCACGTAGGTATCACGGCAGATGAAGATTTCGCGGCGACCCAGGCGGATGGCCAGCGAAGACGGGGTGGACGATGCAACAGCGAAGCGAGCGTCGGAAGCAAGATCAAAGTGGGTCATGGCAGCGATTCCTCTTCTTGTCGATAGGAGGCTTCACTTTAGCACAGTACTGTATGAATACACAGTATTTTTTATACAGTACTGGTCGCGTCATGGCGAGCATACAACAGCCCCGCTGCCCTGCTCCGTACAGCCTGCCGCAATGTGGCGCTCAGGCCACACCCGCTGCCAGCCGGGCACGGACGAAGCCGATGTGCTCACGCAACACGTAGAACTGGTCGGCAAAGGCCAGCGGCATCTTCATGCGATTGACCGCCGTCTCGATCTCGTCGAGCCGCCTGAGCATCTCCGCCTGTTCCTCGGGCGACTCCCGCGACACGCCGCGCTCCAGCGCAATGAGCTCGCCATACCAGCGATAGATGCGCGAGCGCACACGCCAGCCATACAGCATCGGCACCAGGCGCACTCCCGGAATCAACAGCAGGATCACCGGCAGCACGATCACCACCGCACGGTCCACCAGGCTGGCCAGCCAGAACGGCAAGGTGCGATAAAAGAAAGTCTTGCCGGACTTGTAGTAGCGCGCGGCATCATCGCTGATCGGATATTCATGCTCCAGCGGTGCCGGGAATTCCCCCGCCTTCTGCAGCACGTTAGCCTTGCCGTGAACCTCGCGCGCAGCCGCGATGAGCAGGTCCGAGAGCGCCGGATGCAGATCCTCCCGCGCTACCAGTTCGGCCGTGGGCGCAATGAGCTGCGTATCCCGCGCCGGCAGGTTGCGCGCCAGGTCGAACACGCCCATGGGTATCTTCAAAGTATTGAGATAACGGAAACGCCGCACATAGGCATCGGCCTGCGAGAAATCCAGCAGCCGGATACCCGGCGCACGCAAGAGCTTGCCCATGGTTGCCACCGACACCGAATCGCCCATCAGGAAAGCCGCATCGATCTTGCCGCTGGTCAGCGCCTGGGCCGCCTCATCACCGCCGATGTTCAAGAGCTGCGTACCGCCGCCGGGCTCCACGCCATTGGCCTTGAGCAGCGTCGCCGCCAGCACGCTGGAACCACTGCCCTGCCCGCCAATGGCGATGCGCTTGCCGGCCAGCTCCGACAACTGGCGCAACAGCGGCGCCGGACGACCATCCTCGCGCGGCGGCGGCGCGCGGTAATACACCGATACCGGCACATAGGAAATGCTGCCCAGCGATACCAGCGGCGCCAGCGATTCAGCGGGCACCGCGCCGGCCAGGCCACCCTGCACGAACCCCACATCGACATTCTGGTCCGGATCGGCCAGGCGCTTGAGGTTGTCCAGCGACCCGCCCGTCTCAATGATGTCCAGGCGGATGCCATCGCGCGCCAGCAAGGCCTTGTAGCGCTCGGCCACGCGCCAGAAATTGCTGTCCTTGGGACCGGCGGCAATGGTGATGGAAGAGGGCGGCGCAGGCCGGATCAACCAGATCACCAGCCATGCGCCCACCAGGATCAGCAGGATGATGGGACCGAAGCTGACGGCCAGATCGCGCCAGGAGATGGCCACGAAGCGCGCCCGGATCCGGGTCGCCGAGGGCGCATAGGCGGAGAGTTTCTTGTCTTTGAGCATGCGCGCTATTCTAGCCGCGCCGCCTGGATTTGGCCGCTCCGCCTTGTAACCCGATGTGAATCAATAGGTCTTGTAGGGCAGGAACTTGCCCGACAGCATCACATTGACGCGATCGCCATTGGGATCGGCCTGGCGCTGGATATCCATCTTGAAATCGATGGCACTCATGATGCCGTCGCCAAACTCCTCGTGGATCAGCTCCTTGATGGTGCTGCCATAGACATTGACGATCTCGTACCAGCGATAGATCAGCGGATCGGTCGGCACCGAAGTCGGCAGCGAACCCTTGTAGGGCACGATCTGCAACCACAGGGTCTCTTCATCAGTGAGCTCGAACATCTCCTGCGCCACGGCCGCCTGCTTGGCCGTCAAGGTCATCTGGCCCAGCATGGCAGCGGTGGTCCACTCCTTGCTCTGGCCGATGCGCTCGGCGATCTGGGCCCAGGTCAACTTCTTGCTGACCTTGGCAGTGACGATCTTCTGGGTAACCTGGTTGCGGTCCATGCTCTCTCTCCTTGTGGTGGACGAAAAATGAAAGTCGACGACACGTTGTAGTCCGCGCCATCGATTCTGACGAAACGGTGCTGCACAATGACGATATAAACGGACGAAATGGCAGCTCTGCCTGCCCTCCCCTTCAGGCGGCCGCCTGCTCCAGTCCCGGCATCACGATGCGGGTCGGCAGGCGCGCTGCACCGCCCGCCTGCGCCGCCTGGATCTGGCGCGAGCGATGCACCAGGAAATCGACCAGGTGATTGCGGATGCGATAGAACTGAGGATCGTGGTGCATGCCTTCGCGCGTACGATTCTTGGGCAGCGTATTGATGACCACCTCGGCGATGCAGGCCTGCGGGCCGTTGGACATGAGGAAGATCTTGTCGGCCAGCAGGATGGCTTCATCCACGTCATGGGTAATCATGAAGACGGTCTGGTGCGTGGCTGCGCAGATCTTGAGCAACTCGTCCTGCACCACGCCACGGGTCAAGGCATCGAGCGCGCCGAAGGGCTCATCCATCAGCAGCATCTTGGGCTCGATGGAAAAGGCACGCGCAATGCCCACGCGCTGCTTCATGCCGCCCGAGAGTTCGGAGGGCTTCTTGTGCTCAGCACCCTTCAGCCCCACCATCTCGATGAAGCGGCGCGCATGCTCCTCGGCCTGCTCGCGCGACCAGTCCGGCCAGCGCGAACGTACCGCGAACACCACGTTGCCCAGCACGCTGAACCAGGGCATGAGCGCGTGACTCTGGAACACTACACCCCGGTCCAGGCTCGGTCCCTTGACCTCGCGCCGGTCCATGATGACCACACCCTCGCTGGCCGCCTCCAGCCCGGCCAGCACATTGAGGATGGTGGTCTTGCCGCAACCCGAATGCCCGATCACGCAGACGAACTCGCCACGGTCGATGCCGAAGGACACCTGCTCGAATACCGGCGGCGCACCCGCCACATAGCGCTTGGCCAGGCCCTGCACGCTCAGGAAATTGTGGTCCATGCTGCTGCTCCCTTCATTCGACATAGGTCACCCACTTCTGCAGCCGCGCGAAGATCAGGTCCAGCACCATGCCGGTCACGCCGATGACGAGGATGGCGAAGATCACGCTGGTCAGCGAGAGGTTGTTCCATTCGTTCCAGACGAAGTAGCCGATACCGGTACCGCCTACCAGCATCTCGGCGGCCACGATCACCAGCCAGGCGATGCCCATGGAGATGCGCATGCCGGTCAGGATGGTCGGTGCCGCCGCCGGCAGGATCACCAGGAAGGCACGCCGCAACGGATTCACCTCCAGGGTCTTGGCCACGTTCAACCAGTCGCGCCGCACCGAGGCCACACCGAAGGCCGTGTTCATCAGCATCGGCCACACCGAGCAGATGAAGATCACGAACACGCCCGACACCGAGGAATCCTTGATGGTGTAGAGCGCCAGCGGCATCCAGGCCAGCGGCGAGATCGGTTTCAAGATCTGGATGAAGGGATCGAGTGCACGCCGCATCAGCGGCGACATCCCCAGCAGGAAGCCCAGCGGCACCGCCACCACCGCCGCAATCGCAAACCCCAGTGCGACCCGCCCCAGCGAGTAGGCCAGCTGGATGCCGATGCCCTTGTCGTTGGGACCGTTGTCGTAGAAGGGATTGGCCAATTCCTTGCGCATCGTCTCGCCCATCTGCGCAAGTCCCGGGAAGCCGTCGCGCTTGGGGGCAGCGCTGCTCTTGCCCATCAGTTTGGCGTACTCATCCTGGGCGGCGCTGGCGGTACTTTCCCTGGGCAAGGTGGCCAGGTGCCACACCATCAGCAGCACCGCCAGCAACAGCACGGAAATGAGCGCGGCACGCCAGCCGAGATGCTGCGTGGGCATCATGCGCTCCTCTTGATGGCGAAGCTGTTCACGTAGGCATCGGCCTTGCTGGCGTCGAACTCCTTGCCCATGATGGCGTATTTGCGATAAGCCCCTTCCGGTACGGGCTGACCCAGTTCCTTCATGTGCTTCTTGGCCTCGGTCAACAGCAGCACCTTCTCGGTAATGGCCTTGTAGTTGACGTCGCCCTTGATGTAGCCCCAGCGCTTCATCTGGGTCAGGATCCACACGCCCATCGAATCCCACGGTACCGGGTCGAAGTCAGCCCGGCCCGGCACGTTCCTGACATTGCCCAGACCATCGGCGAAGCGACCGGTGAGCACCTGCTCCACGACCGTCTCCGGCTGGTTCAGGTAAGCCTGCGGCGAAATCACCTTGGCCACCAGCGAACGGTTGGAGGGATCACGCGCCATCGCGGCCGCCGTCAGCACGGCACGGAACAGCGCGGCAAAGGTATTGGGATTGTGCTGGATGAATTCCTCGGATGCCCCGAAGGCGCAGCAGGGGTGACCGTCCCAGATCTCATTGGAAAGGATGTGAATGAAACCGACCTCGTCATACACCGCACGCTGATTGAACGGGTCCGGACCAAGGAAGCCATCGATGTTGCCCGCCCGCAGATTGGCCACCATCTCCGGCGGCGGCGTGACGCGAATCTGCACGTCGCGATCCGGGTCGAGACCGTACTCGGCCAGGTAGTAGCGCAAGAGGAAATTGTGCATCGAGTACTCGAAGGGCACGGCAAACTTGAACCCCTTCCATTGTTTGGGATCGCGCTTGTCCTTGTGCTTGGTGTGCAGCGTGATGGCCTGGCCATTGATGTTCTGGATGGTGGCCACGCGCATCTGCGTGGCATTGCTGCCCACGCCCATGGACATGGCCATCGGCATGGGCGAGAGGAAGTGCGAGGCGTCGTGCTCCTTGTTGATCATCTTGTCGCGGATCAGCGCCCAGCCGGCCGTCTTGTTGAGCGACACGTTCAGGCCCTGCTTGCGATAGAAGCCCAGCGGATCGGCCATGATGAGCGGCGCCGCACAGGTGATGGCGATGAAGCCGATCTTGAGGTCCTTCTTTTCCAGCGCGCCATTCTTTTCCTGCGCCATGGCCTGCAGCGAGCCCAGCGGCAAGACGCTGGCAATGGCGGCGCGCGCTGCATTCTTGCCGACGGCCCGCAGGAAGTCCCGCCGCTCGGCCACGCGCGGGAAGAGCGAACGCATCAGCGCTTCTTCCACCACGTCATTGGTCAGGGTTTCCACATCGCGGCCTCGCTGGAGGCGCTGCTGCTCGGCCAGCATATCGGCCTCGTGCTGCTGCTGGCTGCCGTGGCGGCCACAGGAACAGCCCTGCCCGGCGCGTTCGGCATCATAGGTGTGGAACAGATTGGTCTCTGGTGCGTCTGGCATGATTCCCCCGTTTGGTGAGTGTCAGGTTGCTGCTTTCACCTGCACTACCTGCAAAGGATTTGCCAGCCCGCTGCATTACGTCATGGACTCACGACATCTTGTAGTGCTGCCACTACAAGCAGCGTCGATCACCTCGTCAGAATGACGAAAACGCGCTGCAAAATGACGACACCAGGAGAGAAATGCTCAAACCGGCAGCAACTGGTGCCGCACCGCATACATGGCGATGCCCACATCATTGGAAGCGCCGGTCTTCTCCAGGATGCGGCTGCGATAGGTGCTCACCGTATTGGGGCTCAGCTCCAGCTGGTCGGCGATTTCCTTGACGCTGCGCCCGGCGGCGATCAGCTGGAAGACCTGGTATTCGCGGTGCGACAGGCTCTCATGCGCGGCCCGCTGCGGGGCCGTGGCGCGCTGGGCCAGGCCCGATGCCAGCGTCTCGGCCATCTGCGCGCTCACGTAAAGGCCACCGCCAGCGGCCTTGCGGATGGCTTCCACCAGTTGTTCGGGATCGGTGCTCTTGTTGAGATAGCCGGCTGCGCCCAGCTTGTAGCAGCGGGCCGCGTATTGTTTCTCGGGATAGGTCGACAGCATCAGCACCGGCAGGCGCGGCATCTCCTGCTTGATCTGGCGCAGCACGTCCAGCCCGTCCTGCTGGGGAATGGCGATGTCCAGCAGCACCAGGTCGATCGCTTCGACCCGCGCACTGTGCAGCACCTCCGGTCCGCTGGCGCATTCGGCAGCGACCACGATATCGGGGGTATCCGCCAGGATCTGCTTCAAGCCCTCGCGCACGATGCGATGATCGTCGCACAGCAGGATGCGGATGTTGTCGCCGGGCTTGCTCATGGCACCGCCCGGCTGGCGTGATGGGGCAGACGCAGGCAGACCAGCGTCCCCGGCCTGCCGTGCTCTGGTGCAAAACGCGCACCAGCAATGCTCAGTGCGCCACCGAAGTGCAAGGCGCGCTCGCGCATGCCCATCACGCCATAGGAGGTGGCGGCTTCTTGGGCGGCGTGCGGGGTGCCGATGCCATCGTCTTCCACCTCCATGCGCAGTTCTGCTGCGCTCAAGTGGACCGCAATGCGCACCTGCGTGGCCTGCGCGTGGCGCGCCACGTTGGAGAGCATTTCCTGGAAGATGCGAAATGCCGCCGTGGCCTTGGCGCCATCCGGCATGAAGGCTTCCGGCGCGATATCGAACTCGACCTCGCAGGGCAATTCGGTGGCTTCGGAGAATTCCTGCACCTGCCATTCCAGCGCGGCCATCAGGCCCTGGTGATCGAGGATACTGGGGCGCAGGTCGGTGATGATGCGTCCGACGTTGTCCACGGCAGTTTCGATCAGGCGGCTCATGGCCTCGCACTTGCGCGCCACCGGATCGAGATGGCTGACGCGCTTGGCCATCCAGTTCACGTCCAGTTTCAGGGCCACCAGAAGGCTGCCCAGTTCGTCGTGGATCTCGCGGGCAATCCGGGTGCGCTCGTCCTCGCGTACCGAGTGCGCATGCGCCGACAATTGCCGCACCTGACGCAGCGCCGCCGACAGCTCGCGGGTACGCTCGGCCACGCGCACCTCCAGTTCGGCCTTGGCGCGCTGCAACTGTTCCTCGGCCTGGCGTCGCTTGGAGATATCGCTGAAGGCGATCACGGCCCCGCGCACCTGGCCGGCATCGATGATCTGGTAGGAGGAATATTCGGTGGCAAAGCAGCTGCCATCGGCGCGCCAGAACACTTCCTGGTCGACCCGGCAGGACTGGCCCTTGCGGAAGGCCTTCAGGATCGGGCACTCGGCCTCGGGATAATGGCCACCGTGCTCATGGCTGTGATGCACCAGCTCGTGCATGTTGCGCCCCAGCACCTCGACCGGCGCATAGCCCAGCATGGCCGCACCGGCGCGGTTGATGAAGGTGCAGCGCCCCTCCAGGTCGATACCGTAGATGCCCTCGCCGGTGGAGTCCAGCAGCAGCGCCAGCTTGTCACGCAACAGGCCGCCCGGCGGGGACAGGGCCGCCGAGGCGAGAACGGGCAGGAAGGAATCGGCTTGCATGATCCTTCCCGCCCGCAAGAGCCATGCCAGAAATTCCCTGGCGCGGGGCAGCGCAGGACGCTTGCGGCTAGGGCATGTACTGGCCGCCGTTGACGTCGATGATCTGCCCGGTGACATAGCCCGACATCTGGTCCGACGCCAGGTAGAGGAAGGCACCGCTGCATTCGTCGGGCTCACCGATACGACCCATGGGGATGGTCTTGCGGAAGCCCTCCAGCTGTTCCGGCGTGGTGAAGCGTTCCTGGAACGGCGTCATGATCACGCCCGGCGCCACCGCATTGACGCGGATCTTGTCGGCCAGCAATTCCTTGGCCATGCCGCGCGTGATGGTGCTGACGAAGCCCTTGGAGGCCGCATAGATCAGGGCACCGGGGCCACCGCCATGGCGTGCCGCCACCGAGGTCACGTTGATGATGTTGCCGCCGCCCTGAGCGCGCATGACCGGAATGACCGCCCGCGTGAAGGCCACCACCGAACGGGCGTTGATGTTGATGATCTCGTCGAAGAGTTCATCGGTGACCATCTCCAGCGGTGCGCGCTTGACCAGCGCACCGGCGTTGTTGATGAGCACGTCGATGCGGCCCATCTGTTCCACGGCCTTGGTGACGGCGGCGTTGATGGCTGCCGTATCGCGCACATCCGCGCCGATGGTGACGGCCTTGCTGCCGGCGGCGCGCACTTCTGCGGCCACGGCCTCGGCCTCTTCCTTCGAACTGTTGTAGTGGACTACCACGTGCGCGCCACGTGCCGCGAAGGCGCGTGCGGCGGCCGCGCCGATACCGGTGCTCGCACCGCTGATGAAGACGACTTTACCTGCCAGATCCAGCATGCTGTTCTCCTGCAATCGATTGATAAAGGATAGATCCTGCCTGTCCGGCTTGTAGAACGGAGTTCATCAACAGGCGGCCCTGCGCGCCTTGCCGGTATCGCTTCTTGTGAGGGGCGCCGCAGGCGATGCTGCGGCTGTGCTGCCACGCCGCCGTTGTGGAATGCTGCGGGACCAGCCCGGCAGCAACGGCGACGCTTCCTGCGTTGGATAGTACGGATAGACTCAGTCGTGGACCGATTCGTTCTGGCTGCGTCCGGCGCTGCGATAAGCGTCGCGCACGCGCAGCAAATGGTTGCGCATGGCTTCGGAGGCCTGGTGCGGATTGCGTGCCTTCAGGGCGTCCAGGATGTCGCGATGGTCCTGCAGGCTGCGTTCCAGCGTGGAGGGGATGCGCGAGGTGATGGAGCGGCTCTTCTTGCCCAGCATGTAGAGACTGCCGGCGACGCTTTGCAGGAAGGGATTGTTGCAGGCCTCGATGATGGCCTCGTGGAATTCCACATCCGCTGCCGAGAAGGCGGCCGGGTCCGACAGCAGCCGTGCTTCATCCTCGACATTGCGCGCCAGGCGCGCCAGTTCGGCGTCATCGATGTGGGTGGCAGCCAGTGCGGCCACGCCGGTCTCGATGATGAGACGGGCGTCGAACAGGGCTTCCAGCGTACCGGGGTTGAGATCGATGATCATCTCCAGCGGCTCCAGCAGCTCGCGCGTTTCCAGCGAACTGACGAAGGTACCCTCGCCCTGGCGGATGCGCAGCAGGCCCAACAGCGCCAGCCCGCGAATGGCCTCGCGCACGGCGGGCCGGCCCACGCCCAGCATGGCCGCCAGCTCGCGCTCGGGCGGCAGTTGCTGGTCGGGCTTGAGCAGGCCGCTGCGGATCATGGTCAGCAGCCGCTGGGCTACCTGCTCGGAAATGGATTTCTGGACGATGGGGTCGAAGGACATGCTCTCTGGGGTCTCTGCCTGTTGGAATGTAGGGCTGCCGTCGCGGCATTGTCGGCCTGGCCCGCCGGCCCGGCGTGTGCGGGCGACAAAAGGTATGACCAATCGGGGGTGAGGATAGGTATGGGGGAGGATTGTGTCAAGCGGCGGGAAAATTGGTGCGGTGCGCAAGAAAACCCGGCATGGCTCGCCGTTTCCGAACAAGCGCATTGGCCTCCGGGCATCTGGTAGGCTACGCAGCACGTTGCGCCAAGCCATCCACTTCACCGCCGAGCACTCATGAACCTGCGTTTCGTCGAGGCCTTCCACTGGGCCGCCTCGCTCAAGAGCATCACCCGCGCCGCTGAAAAGCTCCACATCACGCAATCGACCATGTCCAGCCGCATCGCCTCGCTGGAAGAAGAGCTGGGCGTGGTCCTGCTGGACCGCCGCGAGAAACAGTTCCGCCTCACCGTGGCCGGCCAGCGCTTCCAGCGGCTGGCCGTGAAACTGCTCGACATGCAGCGCCAGATCCGCCAGGAACTCGGCGGCAACAGCGCCGGTCCGTTGCTGCTGCGCATCGGCAGCATCGAATCGGTGGTGCACAGCTGGCTGCCCGCCTGGCTGCAGGAAATCCGCAGCCGCTATCCCGATTTCGCGCTGGAACTCACCGTGGAAACCTCCCCAGTGCTGACCGAGCAGATCCGGCGCGGCGCCCAGGACCTGGTCTTTACCTCCACCGTGGGCAGCGACACGGCCGTGCGCTCGCGTCTGATGACGCCGATGGAAATGGTCTTCGTGGGCCACCGCGAACGCTTTGGTACGCGTTCCCACACGCTGGACGAACTGGCCGCGCACGACCTCATCACCTTCCAGCGCGGCTCGCAGCCGCACCAGGGATTGCTGCAGCTGTGCCAGGAATGGGGCGTGATCGAACCGCGCGTGCATGCCATCTCTTCCATCTCCGCCATGGTGCAGCTGGTCGAAGGCGGCTTCGGTGTGGCCACCCTGCCGCGCGCCTCGGTGCGCGAACTCACGCGCCGTCTTCCCTTGCGCATCTTGCGCTGCGAGGCCACGCTCCCGCCCTTGCAGATCCACGCCAGCTATCGCGAAGACCCCAGCTCCAGCTTGGCCGAACTGGTGCTCGATTCGGCATTGGATCATGCACGCCGCACCCCTGGCAAAGGCCGCGCCACCCAAAAATGAGCCACTGGCACGGAAATCGCTACAGTGAAATTTCCGTTGTCCTCATCGAAAAAATCGATAACAAAAGATATAAATTTTTTGTTGGACGCTGTCCCGGCACGCTCCTAACATCGGCTCCATTCCAAGAAGGAGACCGCCATGCCAGAGACTGCCACCGCCTCGCCCGCCGTACCGATTCATCCCGCCGCAGCGCCTGCGCTGTCGGCTTCCTCCAGCGCGCTCGATGTTCGGCTGGCCGCCCGCAGCGGCGTATTCACCGGCCACACCAGCGGCGTGGCCAGTGCGCACGTGCAGGTCAACCTGGCGATCCTGCCGGCGGCGCTGGCCGATGATTTTCTCGCCTTCTGCGAACGCAATCCCATTCCCTGTCCCTTGCTGGCGGTATCCAAGCCGGGCTCGCCCGCCCTGCCCGCGCTGGGCCTGGACCTGGACGTACGCAGCGACGTGCCGCGCTATCACCTGTGGCGCTACGGTGAACGCGTGGCCGAGGTGAACGACCTGCGCGCGGTGTGGCGCGACGACCTGGTGACCTTTGCGCTGGGCTGTTCCTTCTCCTTCGAGCATGCCCTGCTGGCCGCCGGCATCCCGCTGCGCCATGTGAGCGAGGGCCGCAACGTGGCCATGTACCGCACCAATATTCCGACGCAGCCGGTGGGCGTGTTCCAGGGACCGACAGTCGTCTCGATGCGGCCGCTCAAGGCCGCCGATGCCATCCGCGCCATCCAGATCACCGCGCGCACGCCGCAGGTGCATGGCGCACCGATCCACATCGGCGACCCGGCCCTGATCGGCATTGCCGATATCGGCCAGCCCGACTATGGCGAAGCGGTGGACATCCACGCCGATGAGCTGCCGGTGTTCTGGGCTTGCGGCGTCACGCCGCAAGCCGCCATCGTCGCCGCCCGGCCCGAATTCTGCATCACCCATGCACCTGGCTACATGCTGGTGACCGACAAGCTCAACAGCGAACTGCTGCTCGACGCGCAGGCCTAGCGCCTGCCGCCGCCCTACCGTTTTTTCATCGATGGCCGCATGCTTCTTGCACGCGACCAGCGATGCCGCACGTCAGTGATTTACATACATTCATTACGGGGATCATCATGTGGCTGCAAGAAACAACGACATCCGAGCGTCGCACGCTCACGGCGACCTTCACCGGTTATGCGGTGGATGGTTTTGATTACATGATCTACACCTTCCTCATCCCCACGCTGCTGGCAGCGTGGGGCATGAGCAAAGCCGAAGCGGGCTACATCGCCACCGGTGCCCTGCTGACCTCGGCCATCGGCGGCTGGGCGGCCGGGGTCCTGGCCGACCGCTATGGCCGGGTGCGTGTGCTGCAATGGACGGTGCTGTGGTTTGCGCTGTTCACCTTCCTCTCGGGCTTTACCACTTCCTTCGGCGAACTGTTCTTTACCCGTGCGATGCAAGGCTTCGGCATGGGCGGCGAATGGGCCGTGGGCTCGGTGCTGATTGCCGAGACCATCTCGGCGCGCCATCGCGGCAAGGCTTCTGGCCTGGTGCAGAGCAGCTGGGCGGTGGGCTGGGCGGCTTCGGCGCTGGCGTTCTGGGGCGTCTACGCAGTGCTGCCGCCGGAGACGGCTTGGAAAGTGCTGTTCTGGATCGGCGTGCTGCCGGCCCTGCTGACGCTCTACATCCGCCGCACCATCAGCGAACCCGCCGTGTTTCTGGCTACCCAGGCGCGACTGCGCGAGAGCGGCCAGCGTGGCAACTTCCTGCGCATCTTCCATCCTGACCTGCTGCGCACGACGCTGCTGGCGAGCCTGCTGGCCACCGGCATGCAGGGGGCGTATTACTCGGTGACCACCTGGCTGCCGACCTTCCTGAAGACCGAGCGCCATCTCTCGGTGCTGGGCACCAGTACCTACCTGCTGGTGCTGATCGGTGGGTCCTTCTGCGGCTACCTCACCTCGGCGTGGCTGTCCGACACCATCGGTCGCCGCCGCTGCTTCATGCTGTTTGCGACCATGGGGATCGTGCTGGTGCTGAGCTATACGCAGTTGATCATTACCGATGCGTGGATGCTGGCGCTGGGCTTTGTGCTGGGGTTTTTCCTGTCGGGGATTTTTTCGGGGATGGGAGCTTACCTGTCTGAACTGTTTCCCAGCGATGTGCGCGGTTCGGGACAAGGCTTCTGCTACAACTTCGGGCGTGCGGTCGGGGCGATCTGTCCGGCGCTGGTCGGGTATCTCAGCAACAGCCTGCCGCTAGGACAGACCATCGGGTGGATTGCGGCGGGGTGTTATGGGCTGGTGATCGTGGCTTGCCTGATCTTGCCGGAGACCCGGGGCAAGGAGCTGGAGGGGGTGGTGGCGGCGTCGTGATCTGAGAACAACGCAGGCGCGGAAGAGACTGACACTGTTTGGAAACAGGCGTAAATTATTTGCGCCAGAATTGAACGCTTTCCAAGATGGCTTTTGTCCAATTCCAGACATGCACGAACTGGACAGTGAACGACTCGTTATCTATCGGCGCGAACCAAGCCATGACTGATGGCAAAGTTTTCGATTCGCGTCGCCAGATTGCCTGCGTCTCCCCAGAACTTCTTGTCGAGTTGGTCCAGACGGCGCTGTAGTGCGTCGCTGTCGACCGCCACTTGTATTCTTCGCCTGATACCTGTTTCGCCGGGGACGTCCGCAAGTCCGAAAATCATCTTCTTTGCTTTTTCAAGCAACAGCAGACTGGTCGTGGCACCCATCGCTTTCAAGCCATCAACAGCATCAGAATACGTCGAGCCTGAACTGTTATAAAAATACTGATCGAAGCCACCGTTGTGGACTTCGCCAGATAGGCAATTAACCGCCCAATATTGTCGTTCCACATTGGACAAGCCCGCTATCCCCGCATCAGACTTGTAAACCTTGTTCACAAGCTCCAGCCAATAAAGTCGAAATGGATCCGTATCTTCAAGCTCACACAGTCTCTTCATCGCGACTTTCGCGGCTTCAATTTCCGCGCGCGTTCCCAACTTGCAGGGCATGCAAAGCCCGCCCGTTCGTGCCGCAGTGTCGGGCATGATCAAAGTCGAGCATGTAGAACATGGAATCTTCATTTCAGGATGCTGATTTAATGGACTAGGGCCTGTTCACATTAAATCTGCGAGTGATTTAATGTGAACAGGCCCTAGAACCCATTTCATAAATAGGCGTGAGATGCGTTCTAGAAAAGACATCGGCACAAGTGCGCATCTGGCCGAAAGTGGCCATCCATTTTCGGAGCAATGGCATTGGCTCGCAAGCTGTCACGAAAGGCAAGAACTGCTTCGTCCGCAACGCATCTTCATGTTGAACCAAACACTTGCAAATGTCATGCGGCATTGGCATCAGCAAACCACGAAGAATTCGGTTGATTGGCGAACTGAGCAAGCACGCTCAGTTCGCCCCGATAATGCAGATAAAGAGCAAGCAGTTCCTTAATACTCGGAGCGGATATCCTTTGGGAACAAAGGAGGATATGCAGTCCCCTACCATAAGGCCGATGAAGGCCGCCTCGGGCGCGCAGGCGCTGGCGGGTACGCTCAATGTGCGGCAGCCAATGGCGAGATCGCGCTGCTGGCGTTGGTGGTGGCAGCAGTGGTGGCGATGTTGTCGCCAGTGCGCCCAGCAAATTAAAAACGATATAAAACATTTACCAAACCATCACGCCGTCTGCCGCCCCCGCGCCGCTTTGGCAACGAAACCGCACACCGCCTCGGTCACCTGCACCGTAGTCGCCTTGCCGCCCAGGTCGCCAGTATGCAGCGCCGGATCGGCCGTGACCGCTTCAATGGCCTGCATCACCTGCGCCGCCGCGTCGTGCTCGCCCAGATGTTCCAGCAGCATCACCACCGACCAGAAGGTGCCGACCGGATTGGCCAACCCCTTGCCCATGATGTCGAAGGCAGACCCGTGGATGGGTTCGAACATGGACGGATAGCGGCGCTCCGGATCAATGTTGCCGGTGGGGGCAATGCCCAGGCTGCCCGCCAGCGCAGCGGCCAGGTCGGAAAGAATGTCGGCATGCAGGTTGGTGGCCACGATGGTGTCCAGCGTGGCGGGACGGTTGACCATGCGCGCCGTGGCGGCGTCGACCAGTTCCTTGTCCCACTTCACGTCCGGGAATTCCTTGGCAACCTGCACCGCGATCTCGTCCCACATCACCATCGCATGGCGCTGGGCATTGCTCTTGGTGACGACCGTCAACAACTTGCGCGGACGCGACTGCGCCAGCCTGAAAGCAAAGCGCATGATGCGCTCGACCCCGGCGCGGGTCATCATCGAGACATCGGTAGCCGCTTCAATGGGATGCCCCTGGTGCACGCGGCCACCGACGCCGGCATATTCCCCTTCGGAGTTCTCGCGCACGATGACCCAGTTCAGGTCTTCGGCGCGACAGCGCTTGAGCGGCGCGTCGATGCCCGGCAGGATGCGCGTGGGCCGTACGTTGGCGTACTGGTCGAAGCCCTGGCAGATCTTCAGGCGCAGGCCCCACAGGGTCACGTGGTCCGGAATGTGTGGATCCCCGGCCGAGCCGAACAGGATGGCGTCCTTGTCGCGCAGGGCATCGAGGCCATCGGCGGGCATCATCACGCCGTGCTGGCGATAGTAGTCGCCACCCCAGCCGAAGTCCTCGAAGTCGAAGGCGAGGTCGGCACGGGCGGCGGCCAGGGCTTGCAGCAAATGGCGGCCCGCAGGAATGACTTCCTTGCCGATGCCGTCGCCGGGGATGGTGGCGATGCGATAGGTCTTCATGTCTCCAGCCTTTCTTGATGAGATGCCGTGTGGGGTCTCGCAAAATGACGGCATGCGCCGCGTCTTTGCATGCAGGCTACTTTACCCATACTGAAAGGACAGGAACCGGTGCTAGACTTAAAGCATTCTTAACCTGTATTCAACAATCCGTTTCTGGTTTCCCTTGCGAGGTTTCATGCAGGACACCGTCCTTCCCGCCGACCTGCGTTTCTTTTCCGTGCTGGCCATGGCCGGCAGCCTCTCTGCGGCCGGGCGCGAGCTGGGGCTGACCACGGCGGCGGTCAGCAAGCACCTCACGCAGATGGAAGCGCGTGCCGGCGTGCCGCTGGTCAACCGCACCACGCGCCGCATGATGTTGACGCCCGAGGGCGAGCTCTATCTGGAACACGCGCGCCGCATCCTCGACCAGATCGATGAATTGTCCGAACTGCTGGGCAGTTCCAAGCGCCGCCCGGAAGGCCTGCTGCGGGTCAATGCCACGCTGGGCTTCGGACGCAGCCATGTGGCGCCGGCGATCTCCAAATTCGTCGCGCGCCATCCGCAGGTGTCGGTGCAGTTGCAGTTGTCGGTGATGCCGCCGCCGCTGACCGAGGACAGCTTCGATGTCTGCATCCGCTTCGGCGAGCCGCCCGATACCAGGGTGGTCGCGCGGCGGCTGGCGTCCAATGCGCGGTTGCTGTGTGCGTCGCCTGACTATCTCAGGCGCAGGGGCATGCCGCAGACGCCGCATGATCTCTCCAAACACAATTGCGTGGGCATCCGCCAGGGCGATGAGGCTTATGGGGTGTGGAAGCTGTCCACGGGCAGCGGTGTTTCGCGCAAGACGGAGACGGTCAAGATCCGCGGCAACCTCACCACCAATGATGGCGAGATCGCGGTGAAGTGGGCGCTGGACGGGCACGGCATCCTCATGCGCGCCGAGTGGGATATCCGCAGCTACCTGGAACAGGGGCGGCTGGTGCAGGTGCTGCCGGGATGGCAGACGCCCAATGCGGATATCTTTGCGGTGTATTCGCAGCGCCAGCAGCTGTCGACGCGGGTGCGCAGCTTTGTGGATTTCATTGCGCGTGAGCTGGCCGAACCTTCGCCCAAGCAGCGTATTACTGTACTTGGTGCACGCAGCACCGGCACGTCAAAGCAAAGAGGAAAAACCTGACGTAAGCGCGCCGAAGAAGGAATCAAGCAGCAGAGCCAGCTGCATGTGATCCAGGTAGTCAGTCAAGCGGTTCACGCTCATACCGGTCTCGCCTCCGCGAGCACCTGCGCCCGGAACTTCGGCGGCAGATCGCCAGGCGTCAACAGATCGACATGCAGGCCCAGCAAAGCTTCCAGCTCATCCTGCAGGCCGCCCAGATCGAACAGCGTGGCACCCGGCAGCGCGTCGACCAGCAGATCGATGTCGCTGCCCTCGCGGTCGGTGCCGTGCAGTACCGAACCGAACACGCGCGGATTGGCCGTGCGGAAGCGGCTTACCGCTTCGCGCACCGCGCTTCGCTTCATGTCAAGCACAACAGACGGCCGCATCGGGAATCCTTTCTTTTCAGAACTCGTTGAGATGATATGCAAGGAAGAATAGTGTCTCAAGCACTATTTCTGCATACGAAATACGCTGCCGAGAAGGCCCCGCTGTTGCGCCGGCTGGATTGTCCGTCTTCCATCCGCCCCCATGCCCGCGTTAAGATAGCCGCCAACCCCGTCCACCCGCCCAGCCACATCCTTCATGACGTCCAGCCAAGCGCCCGCCGATCTCGCCAGCCGCCGTACCGGCAAGCTGACCGATACCGTCTACGCCAGCCTGCGCGAAGATATCTACGCCTTCCGCCTGCTGCCCGGCGATCGCTTTGCCGAGAACGACGTGGCCGAGCGTCTCCAGGTATCGCGCACCCCCGTGCGCGAAGCGCTCATGCGCCTGCAAAGCGAAGGCCTGGTACGCGGCCACTTCCGCAATGGCTGGGAAGTGGTACCGATCGACCTGGCGCGCTTTGCCTCCCTCTATGAACTGCGCGAGATGCTGGAACTGCACGCCGTGCGCAAGCTCTGTTCGCCGCGTATGGCCGCCTCGGTGCGCCAGCAACTGGTGGCCGAACAGGGCGCGATCTGGCAATGCGCCCCCAGCGACCGCCTGGCCGACGGTCTGGCCGTGGCGGCCCTGGATGAAGCCTTCCATTGCGCGCTGGTGCAGGCGGCCGGCAATCCCGAGGCCGATACGGTCTACCGCCAGCTGGCCAACCAGCTGCGCATCATGCGACGCCTGGACTTTGCCTACGGCGACTGCATCGCCGATACCTACGCCGAGCATCGCGCCATCCTCGAGGCCATCGCCCGCGGCGACGGCGACGATGCCAGCAGGCTGGTCGCCCGTCATATCGAAGACAGCCATACCGTGGTCGAACGCATCACCATCACCCGCCTGGAACAGGTGCGCGCCGCATCGGTGCAGGCTGCACCGGCACGTGGCACGCTGGCGGCACCAGCACCCACCCGGCGCAAGCGCTTTGGCTGAAAAAGTGAAGGTTTGTGCGTCATCTGCGGGTCGCAGACCGATTTTTCTCCCCCTGAAGAAGATTTGAACCATTTTCCCCGGTGCCGGATTTGCCCTCAGGCAAATGGCACGAAAGCTGCTTTTGTGAATACGGAATTTATGAATACATAAATTCGGCGAGCGCTACCCTGCCGGATCCGGCAAGGCTGGCCATCTCACTCTGGCTTTCTGTACAGGAGAAACGCATGACCACCCTCACCCAAACCGCCCCCGCGAGCACGCAGGGCTTGCTGCGCAACCGCTGGTTCCAGTTGTTGATCGGCCTGATCTGCATGATGGCCATCTCCAGTCCGCAATACGTGTGGACCTTGTTCACCAAGCCGCTCACGGCCAAGCTGGGCGTGCCGCTGTCGGAACTGCAGATCACCTTCTCCATGCTGATCGTGCTGCAAACCTTCTTCTCGCCCTTCCAGGGCAAGCTCATCGATCGCTTCGGCGCGCGTCGCCTGATCGCCATCGGCACCTTCATGTCGGGCCTGTCCTGGGTCCTGGCGGCGCAAGTCTCGAGCATCGGCATGTTCTATCTGGCCTATGGTCTGGTCGGCGGACTGGGAACGGGCATCGTCTATGTCGGCGTGGTCGGGCAGATGGTGCGCTGGTTCCCGGACCGCCGCGGCTTTGCCGTGGGTATGGTGGCGGCCGGCTACGGCATGGGCGCCATCCTGACCACCTTCCCGATTGCCGCCTCGCTGGCCAGCGCCGGTCTGGAAACCACGCTCTGGCAGTTCGGCCTGGTGTTTGCCGTCATTGGCGTGCTGGCGTCGCAGGCCCTGCGCTCGCCCGATGCCAGCCATGCCGCTGCCATGCCGGCCCCGGCCATTGCCGCCAGCAAGCTCGACCTGGCGCCGCGCCAGATGTTGCGTACGCCCCTGTTCTGGCTGATGTTCGTGATGATGACCATGATGTCGACCTCGGGACTGATGGTGACCTCGCAGATGGCCACCTTCGCACGTGACTTCGGTGTGGCCAACGTAATGGTGTTCGGGCTGGCCGCGCTGCCGCTGGCGCTGACCATCGACCGCCTCACCAATGGACTCACGCGGCCCTTCTTCGGCTGGATCTCGGACCGCTATGGCCGCGAGAACACGATGTTCTTCGCCTTCGCACTGGAAGGCGTGGCCATGGCGCTGTGGCTGGCCACGCGCGACAATGCGGTGCTGTTCGTGCTGCTGTCTGGCATCGTCTTCTTCGGCTGGGGCGAGATCTTTTCCCTGTTCCCCTCGACCCTGACCGACACCTTCGGCACCCGCCACGCCACCGCCAACTATGGCTGGCTCTACATCTCGCAGGGTATCGGCTCGATCTTCGGCGGTCCGCTGGCCGCCATGATGCACGAGAAGACCGGCAGCTGGCATCCGGTCTTCGGCACCGCCATCACGCTCGACATCCTCACTGCCTGCCTGGCGCTGCTGGTGCTCAAACCCTGGCGCGCACGCTACCTGGCCAAGGCGGCTCAGTAAACCTCGGCTCCCGCACCACGTTCTCTTTTCTCCTTTCCCCGATGCCGGCCTTGCGCCGGCATCGTCGTTTTTGCAGCGCCCTCACCGCCATGCAGCATGGCCCCGGGCTGATGGCGTGCTTGTGCCGTATACTTGCAAACGTGTTGCAAAGCTGTTGCAAGCCTTTGCAAGCCTCCTGCAACTCCCCGCAGTTCAGCGGGTCTGACCCACCCGCGCCTCATCACAAGATCATCACCCGCTGCCTCATGGAAATCGTCTTCACCGTCTTGATCCTGCTGCTCGCCGTCGCCGTCTCGGGCGTAGTGGCACGCCTGGCGCCCTTCAAGCTGCCGCTGCCGCTGTTCCAGATTGCCCTGGGCGCGGTGCTGGCCATGCCCATGTTCGGCCTGCGCATCAGTTTCGATCCGGAACTGTTCCTGCTGCTGTTCATCCCTCCGCTGCTCTTTACCGATGGCTGGCGCATGCCCAAGCGCGAGTTCTTCCGCCTGGCCCGCCCGATTCTGGCGCTGGCGCTGGGTCTGGTGATGTTTACGGTGGTCGGGGTCGGTTACTTCATCCACTGGATGATCCCGGTCATCTCGCTGCCCTCGGCCTTTGCACTGGCTGCCGTGCTCTCGCCGACCGACGCGGTGGCGGTCTCCTCCATCGTCGGCAAGGGCCGTCTGCCGGCCTCGATGCAGCATGTGCTGGAGGGCGAGGCACTGATGAACGATGCGTCCGGTCTGGTGGCCTTCAAGTTTGCGATTGCCGCCGTCATCACCGGGACCTTCTCCCTGCTCGATGCCAGCATCTCCTTTGTGCTGATCGCCGCCGGCGGCATTGCGGTCGGGCTCATCGTGGCCTGGGGCTTCGGGCTGATCCGCCGCAAGATCATCGAATGGGCCGGTGACGAGCCGGGCATCCAGGTGGTGCTGCTGTTGCTCATTCCCTTCACGGCCTACATCTTTGCCGAACACTTCGGGCTGTCGGGCATTCTGGCTGCGGTGGCTGCGGGCATGCTCATGCCCTATCTGGAAACGGCCGGTGGCGAATCGGCGGCGACCCGGCTGCAGGGACGCAGCATCATGACCATGCTGGAATTCGTCTTCAACGGCATGTCCTTCCTGCTGCTGGGTCTGCAACTGCCGGGCATCGTCGGCCTGGCCCACGTGGATGCGCAGATGGCGGGCAATGTGCCGGTGTGGCACCTGTTCCTCTACATCCTGGCCATCACGGTGGCGCTCATCGTGCTGCGCTTCGTCTGGGTCTGGATCAACCTGCGCATGCGCCGTTTCGCCTCGGCCCTGCGCGGCCAGAGCGGGCGCAATCGCAAGTTCGACCTGCGACTCATCAGCATCACGGCGCTCTCCGGGGTGCGCGGGGCGATCACGCTGGCCGGTGTGATGTCGATTCCGCTGCTGCTGAAGGAACATACGCCCTTCCCGGCGCGCGACCTGCTGATCTTCCTGGCCACCGGCGTGATCCTGTGCTCGCTGCTGTTCGGCAGCTTCCTGCTACCCTGGATGTTGAAGGACCTGCAGCTCGACGCCGAGGTCAAGCGCCGTCGCGCCGAGGAAATGATGGCGCGCCTGCGCCTGTCGGAGGCGGCCGTGCGCACCATCGAGGAGGCGCAGGAACGCATCGGCGTCAATCTCGATGAATCGGACCTGGCCCTGTTGATGGAAGTCAGCGGCAGCCTGCTGGCGACCTATCGCATGCGCATGAATGCGGAGAGCGATTCCGAAGAAACCCAGCGCGCCGCCAACCGCTTCAAGCAGTTCGAGCGTGAACTGCGACTGGAGGCGATCCGCGCCGAGCGGCTGGAAGTGCACTACCTGCGCGCTGAACAGCGCATCAATGACGAGACCTTCCTGATGCTGATCAACCAGATCGACATGGCCGAGACCTGGCTGCTGGGCTCGTTGAACGGACCGGGGCAGCAGCACTGACTTGTCGCGCGCAGTACCAACGACAAAGCCCGCAACACCCTGTCATCGGGCGTTGCGGGCTTTGTTGAATCCAGGTTAAGAATCCGGAATCAGCCAGTTCAGCTGGCCGACAAGGCAGAAATCAGGCCACCGAATTGACGGTCGTGCCGATGATCTCGCCGGTCGCATTGCGCGAAGCCTGCTCGCGGCGGTCGCGTTCCTGGCGGGCGCTTTCGGCCCGGGTTTCGTCGGCCTGGATTTCTTCCAGGCGGCGCTGTTCCGCCTTCAGGGCCGCCGCCGCTTCTTCGGCACGACGCACGGCCACCGGATCGTTGGCCTTGCCAGTGGTCGGGGCATTGCCATTGGGGTCGGAAACGACGCCGTTGACGGCAGAGGAAATATCCATGGCCATGATGGGCTCCCTTTGAAACGAAGACTAAGAAATGAACACTGTTGGCGACAGGATGTGCCATACAGTGATGTGAATGTCGACTATGTTACGCCCATTGACGCGCTCTGCCACGGGGAAAATCCTGAAATGGCAGGATTTTTATGCGGCCCGCACAACCGTGATTGCCTGCCTGGCAAGAAAATCCGCCGCGCCGATATCGCCGTGGCAACTTCCTTGTCTCAGGGGCAAGGTGCTTCAGTGGCAATCCGGCACGTTCTGGTCGAGATAGACCTCGAAGGCCACATTGTTGACCCACTTCTTGATGGCATTGGCCCAGAACGCATCGTTCCATCTCGCCGCTGCCTGGCGCGCGACAGCCAGGTCGGCGGGATCGTTGCCGCGCACCTGCAGCACCAGCGCGCGGCGACTGACCGGGGCCAGTTGGGCAGAGAATTTCTTCCATTCGGGCAGCTTCAGCATGGCCTTCATGAGCGTATCGTCATGCACGGCGGCATCGCACTGCCCGGTGCGCAGGGCCAGCAGTGCATCGGCCGGGGCCGGCATCACTTTCTCGATGGCGGCATAGCGCGCGCTGAGGGTGCCGACGTAGGGCGATCCGGCGGAGACGCAGACGGTGCGGCCCTTGAGGTCTTCCCATTTGCGGATGGTGGTGTCGGTGCGCATGATGGCCATGGCACCGGCGCTGTAGCCGGTCGACACCGTGATGAGGTCCGCCGCGCCGGTCTGTGCCGGGTCCACGCGGGTGAGCATCACGTCGGGACGCACGCCCTTCAATGCAGCGCGGTCTTGCGTATTGGGCTGAAGATCGGCCTTGCCTTTCCATTGCGTGGCGAGATCCTCGGCCAGCACGGTGGCAATGTTTTCCGGTGTACGGAATTTCATGCCGGCCTTGTAGAGCGGCGGCACGTGGTCCAGTCCGATACGCACGGTCTCGCTGCGGCGGGCGTCATCGAGCACGCCAGCCTGGGCGGCACCGATGAGCAGGCCGGTCGAGGCGAGCAGCATGAAGCGGTCAAGGGTGCGCATGGTCGGTCCCGGCTCAGACGTACTGGTACTTCAGCAGGCGATGCTTGAGGTTTTCCAGGATGAGCTGGTCGATGAGCGCAGCGAAAATGGCAATGGTGAGGATGTTGGCCATCACGCCGATCATGTCCGCCGTCTCGCCCGAGTAGGCCAGCGTGCGGCCCAGGCCCTTGCCGAAGCCCACCAGCATCTCGGCCGAGATCAGCGCGCGCCAGGCATTGCCGAAGGCCAGCTGGGCGCCGGTGATGAGTTCGGGCATCACCGCCGGCAGGTACACCCGGCGCAACATGGACAAGCGCGAGGCGCCCATCACGCGGGCTGCCGAGACATGCACCTGCTGCACGCTCTCGGTGGCATTCATCACCGACAGCGCCGCCGGGAAGAAAGCGGCAATGGCCACCACCACCACGATGGGCAGGTTGCCGAAGCCCATCAGGATCAGCAGCAGCGGCACCCAGGCAATCGAGGGGATCGATTGCAGGATCACGATGGCCGACTTCAGGACTTCACGGAAGAAGAACAGCACCGCACCGACCAGACCGAAACCGATGCCCAGCACCAGGGCCGAGCCATAGCCCATGCCCAGGCGGTAGAGACTGCCGAACAGGGCCAGGCGGAAATTGTTTGACTGTACCTCTTCCCACAGCCGCGCGAGCACTGAAGGCACGCCCGGCATCAGGAAGGAGGGCAGCGACCAGGCCGCGATCTGCCACATCAAGAGGATGAAGACGATGGCCAGCACCATGGCCAGTTTCTTGCGGAGTCCGGTAACGCGACGCTGTGAGCTCATAAGGACAGGAAAGACAATGGCCGGACGGGTCCGGCCAGATTAAAAAACATCAGGACTACTTTGGCATGACATCCCGAACCGTTCGGGCTGGGTAGGCCCGAAAGGGCCGTATCGAAGACGCTCCGGCAATTACAGCTTGCGCGCGTTCTGCCACGACAGGTCGGTGATGGAGTTGACGTCAAAGGGCTTGCCATCACGCGTCTTGAGCGATCCTTGCGATTGCAGGATGTTGGCGATCTCCTGCATGCGGTCCTGGTCCTTCTTGCTGATCTTGGGGGTGAAGGTCTGGCTCTTGATGGCATCGCGGATCACGTCTTCGCGCAGCATCTCGCCGTGCTTCAGCGTCTTGATGGTCGGCTCGGCGATGAAATAGCCGGCAATCAGCCTGGAGGCATCGGCAGGCTTCTTCTGCAGCAGAGTGATGGCGTCACGTTGCGCGTCCAGCGACTTCCAGACGGCATCGCGCTTCTTCTTCAGAGTCTCGCCGGAGGTGATGACGACCATGCAGGGGAAGGGCCAGACTTCACCGATCTCGTAGATCTGCTTGACCGGCGCGATCAGTTGCGCGATGCGCGCCTGCGGCTCGAACAGGAAGGCCGCATCGACCCGCTTGCCCACCAGCGACTGCACCGCCACCTGGGGCGAGACGCCCATGACGTTGACGTCATCGGGCTTCACGCCCGCATCACGCAACACCACGCCCTTGAGCACGGTGTCGGCGGTACTGCCCTCGGCCTGCGAGGCCAGGGTCTTGCCCTTGAGGTCGGCCACCTTGTTGATGCCCGAATCCTCGCGCGCCACCAGAGCGTGATAGCCCAGCTGCGCACCACCGACCACCTTCAGGTCCGCGCCCTTGGAAGCCCAGGCCACGGCATTGGAAAAACCGAACACGCCGCTGTCGAGCTGGCCGCCGACAATGGCCTTGACCAGGTCGGTGCCGGACTTGAATTCGATCAGTTCCACATCCAGACCGTACTTCTTGTAGAGGCCGGCTTCATAGGCGGCCATGGCTTGCGCGTCGTCCATCACGCGCAGATAGCCGATCTTGAATTTCTCCAGGGCAAGGGCGTTGCCGGAAAAAGCCAGGGCAGCGGCGGCGATGGCCGGTGCCAGGATGCGTGCGAGTTTCATACTCCAACCCCTTCAATGTTTTTTGCAAATTCGTCCTGCTCGGCATGGATGCCCAGCAGGCAAAGGATTTCGCGGCGGGTCGCCGCGAATTCGGACAGGTCGTGCGTCTTTTCGTGATGCACGAGATTGAATTCCTTCAAGACCTTGGCCGGGCGCGGGCTGAACACGAAGATACGGTCGGCCAGGAACAGTGCTTCATCCACATCGTGCGTCACCAGCACCACGGTCGGGCCTTGCTGGCGGATCAGGTCGCGCAGGGCATCCTGCAGGGTCATGCGGGTCAGTGCATCGAGCGCACCGAAGGGTTCGTCCAGCAGCAGCGCCTTGGGCTGCGAGATGAAGGCGCGTGCCAGGGCCGCGCGCTGGCGCATGCCGCCCGAGACCTGGTGCGGATAATAGTTTTCGAAACCCTTGAGCTTGACGTTCTCCAGCCAGACGCGGGCCTGGTCGGCGGATTTCTTCTTGTCGACATTCTGGAATTCCAGTGCCAGCGCCACGTTCTGCTGCAGGGTCAGCCAGGGATAGAGGGCATTTTCCTGGAACATCAGGGTGCGCTCGGGATGCGGTCCGCGGATGGCCTGAGCGTCGGCGGACACGGTGCCGCTGCTGGGCTTTTCCAGGCCGGCGGCCATGTGCAGCAGCGTGGACTTGCCGCAGCCGGACGGCCCGACCAGCGCGACCAGCTCACCGGAGGCGATCTCGCGGGTGAATTCCTCGATCACGTGCAGGTCGCCGAAACGCTTGGCGACGTTGTTGAAAGATAGCTTCATGTGGTCCGCGGACGGGCCGCGCGTGGAATGGATGGAACGGAAGAGGCGCGCCGGCCAGAAACTTCAAAGGCTGCTCCAGCCTCCCCCATTGAGTCAGGCATGCACTGTACTGAGGCCGGCTATGCAAAACAACTACTTAAAAATCGTATGCTTATTCGTATTTCGAATAAGAACGGCGGGCAAAACGCATAAAGGCGTCAGCCCTTCGTCAGCCTTTGTTCCTGCCATCGGGCCAAGAGGCTCTGCACATCGGGATAACGCAGCCGCACACCCAGCTCCTCCTTGATGCGGGCATTGTGAAGGCGGCGCGATTCCGACATGAAGGACAGCATCATCGGCGAGACGCTCCGTTCCAGCTCGCTGCGCGGCAGGCGCGGCGGGCGGGACAGGCCGGCAGCATCGGCCACGGCATCGAAGTAGTCGCCCATCTTGAGGTCGGTATCGTCCACCGCGTGATAGACGCGATTGGGCGCGCCCAGGCGCATGGCGGCCAGGCAGATGCGGGCCAGGTCGTCGGCGTGGATGTGATTGGTATGCACGTCCTCCTGCGCCACCAGGGCCGGCAGGCCCTTGTGCAGGCGCTCCAGCGGCAGGCGGTCGGCGGCGTAGATGCCCGGCACGCGCAGGATGGAAAGCTTGCCGTGGCGGCGCCGGGCCCAGGCGCGCAGAACCGTTTCGGCGTCCACCCGGCGCACGGCGCGGGCGTTCTGCGGGTTCACTCGGCGAGTTTCATCGAAGCTTGCGCCAGCGCAATCCCCGTAGACACCGGTGGTGCTGATGTAAACCAGGCGCGCGCCCTCGGGTAAAATGGCGGCCAAATTGCGAGTGCGACGGTCGATGCGGCCGTCGGACTGCGGCGGCGCCAGATGCACGATGGTCGGTGCCAGGCGCGCCAGGCGGCCCAGCGTCAGGGGTTGATCCAGGTCGGCGACGATGGGAATGGCCCCGGCAGCGCGCAGTTCGACGCGGCGCTCGGGGTTGCTGGTCACGGCCAGCACGCGGTAGCGCGGCAGCAGCAGCGGCACCAGCCGCAGGCCGACGTCGCCGCAGCCCAGGATCAGTACGCGGGGCAGGCCCAGTTTTTTCACGGTGTTCAATCCAAATTTATCCAGAAGCAGAATTGTATGAGTTTCCAAGTCACAGTCCAGCCCAGCGGTCGCCAGTTCACCTGCGACGCCGACGAATCCATCCTCACCGCCGCCATCCGCGCCGGTGTCGGCCTGCCCTACGGTTGCAAGAACGGCGCCTGCGGCTCCTGCAAGGGCAAGCTGGTGTCGGGTCAGGTCGAGCACGGCCCGCACCAGGTGCGCGCCCTCTCGGAGCACGAACAGCAGCTGGGCCATGCCCTGTTCTGCGTGGCCAAGCCGCACAGCGACGTCACCATCGAGGCGCGCGAAGTGGCCGGCGTGGGAGAGATCCCGGTGCGCAAGCTGCCGGTGCGTGTGGCCAAGCTGGACAAGGTGGCCGACGACGTCATCATCCTCTCGCTGCAACTGCCGGCCAATGACCGCCTGCAGTACAAGGCCGGCCAGTACGTGGAATTCCTGCTGCGCGACGGCAAGCGCCGCAGCTACAGCATGGCCAACGCCCCGCACAAGGATGAACACATGAGCCTGCACATCCGCCATCTGCCGGGCGGGCTGTTCACCGACCAGGTGTTCACCACGCTCAAGGAACGCGACATCCTGCGCATCGAAGGCCCGCTGGGGACCTTCTTCCTGCGCGAGGATTCCGACAAGCCCATCATCCTCTTGGCCTCCGGCACCGGCTTTGCGCCCATCAAGGCCATCGTCGAACAGCTGGAGCATGCCGGTTCCAAGCGTCCCGTCACCCTGTATTGGGGCGGCCGCCGTCCACAGGACCTGTACATGAACGCCCTGTGCCAGCAGTGGGAACAGGAGCTGCCCAACTTCAAGTACGTGCCGGTGGTCTCCAACGCCCAGGCCGAGGACAACTGGAGCGGCCGCACCGGCTTCGTCCACCGCGCCGTGATGGAAGACTTCCCCGACCTGTCGGGCCACCAGGTCTATGCCTGTGGCGCGCCGGTCGTGGTGGAATCGGCACAGCGCGATTTCAGCGCCCAGTGCGGCCTGCCGGAAGACGAGTTCTATGCCGATTCCTTCACTTCCGAAGCCGACCTGGCCAAGGCCGTGTCGGACAACCCGGCCGCCTGACGGAGCCACTGCGGGGGCCGGTGCTGTCATGCCGGCGTCACGCGCATTTGCGAAGATGCCGCGCAAGCCTGATGCCGCGCGGCCCGGCGAGATGCGATGAAATTGCAACGGTAGCCCGCCGCAAGCAGCCGCGGGCGAGTCCGGCGGGAAATTTCTTTTTGACGCTCTGCGCAAAAGGTCATAAACTGCACCGCATGATCGCCAACGCCACATTTTTACGACGCCGCAGCCAACCTGAGAAAGGTTTGCTGCTGCTGCGCGCGTGAAGTGAAACGAATCGCGAAGCCACAGGCAAACCCTGTGGCTTTTTTTTATTCGCCATTTGGGGTCTGTCGTGTGCCTGCTGCCCAGCGCCTAGTCATCGTGGGGGCAACGGTCTGCACCACCCTCCCAACCACCCTATTCTTGCAGGAGCCTATCGATGCAATACAGCCAGTCCGACGCCAACAAACTGATGTACGTCACCAACCGCCCCGAGCTGGTCTTCACCGAAGGCCATGGCATGTGGCTGACCGATCACAATGGCAAGCGCTATCTCGACTACCTGCAAGGCTGGGCAGTCAACACCCTGGGCCACGCGCCGCAATGTATCGCCGATGCCCTGGCCGCCCAGAGCAAGAAGCTGATCAACCCCTCGCCAGCCTTCTACAACGCGCCCTCCATCGAACTGGCCGACCTGCTGACGGCCAACTCGGTGTTCGACCGCGTGTTCTTCGCCAACAGCGGCGGCGAAGCCAATGAAGGCGCCATCAAGCTGGCCCGCAAGTGGGGCAAGAAGAACCCGGCCGCCGACGGCTCGGCGCGCTTCGAGATCATCACCTTCAAGCACAGCTTCCACGGCCGTACCCTGGCCACCATGTCGGCCAGCGGCAAGGACGGCTGGGACACCATGTTCGCCCCGCAGGTGCCGGGCTTCCCCAAGGCCATCCTGAACGACCTGGCCAGCGTCGAAGCGTTGATCGGCAGCCACACCGTGGCCGTGATGCTGGAGCCAGTGCAGGGCGAAGGCGGCGTCATCCCGGCGACCAAGGAATTCATGCAGGGTCTGCGCCGCCTGACCAAAGAAAAGAACCTGCTGCTCATCGTCGATGAAGTGCAAAGCGGCATGGGCCGTACCGGCCAGCTGTTCGCCTACCAGCACTCCGGCATCGAGCCGGACATCATGACCCTGGCCAAGGGCATCGGTGGCGGTGTGCCGCTGGCCGCCCTGCTGGCGCGTGAAGAAATCGCCTGCTTCGAAGCCGGCGAACAAGGCGGCACCTACAACGGCAACCCGCTCATGACTGCCGTGGGCGTGGCCGTGATCAAGGAATTGCTCAAGCCCGGCTTCATGGAATCGGTGCGCGAGCGCGGTCAGTACCTGCGCCAGCGTTCGCTGGAAATCTCCGAGAAGTATGGCTTCGAAGGCGAGCGTGGCGAAGGCCTGCTGCGCGCCCTGCAACTGGGTCGCGACATCGGCCCGCAGATCGTCGAAGCCGCACGCAACCTGGAACCGGTGGGCCTGCTGCTGAACTCGCCGCGTCCCAACCTGCTGCGCTTCATGCCGGCCCTGAACGTGACCAAGGAAGAGATCGACCAGATGTTCTCCATGCTGGAAGACGTCCTGGCCAAGATCGGGAAGTAAGCGATGACGGGGCGCGCAAGGATGGCATTGACGCACGGGGCCGCTGTGCCCTCGACCCGGTCGGCGCTGGCCGCAGTGTGTGCGGCACTGGTGCTGGCTGCCTGCGGCACGACGCCGACCGCGCCCCCCATCGCCCGGCTGCCCGGTGCCCCGCAATCGCAGGCACCGGCGCTGCCGGCCACCGACAATGGCAATGAGGTGGCCATCTATGCACTCTCGCTGATCGATACCGGCTACCGCTTCGGCGGCAAGAATCCCTCGGCCGGACTCGATTGCAGCGGCATGGTCAGCTACATCTTCGGCCAGGCCGCCAATTACCGCATCAGCGGCAGCGCCGCCGACATCGCCCGCCAGGGCCGCCAGATCGATCCCTCGCAACTGCGCGCGGGCGATCTGGTGTTTTTCAATACGCAGAACCGTCCCTTCTCGCACGTGGGCATCTACCTGGGCGATGGCCGCTTCGTACATGCGCCATCGACCAATGGCAAGGTGCACATCTCGCGCCTGGACAACCCGTATTTCTCGCGTCGCTTCGAAATGGCGCGCACCTACTTCAACTGAGCGTCTTGCGGGCGGACCGCTTGCGCGGCCCGTTCTCCTGCTGCTGGCGGTTGCCGTACTCGCGGATCAGATTGGCGCTGTAGCGCGTGAAGGCGATATCCATGTGCCGCCGCATGGCAGCACGCGCCTGCTCGGCATTGCGCTCGCGCAGGGCCTGCATGATCAGACCGTGTTCCTCGATGGCTTCCTGCCACACGCGGGTGCCGTCGAAGTGGCTGTGCAGGCGCTCGAACAGCGGCCCCAGGCGCGCATCGAAGAGCTGCGTCACCAGGCCGACCAGGACGCTGTTGCCGGTGGCCTCGGCCAGGCGGATATGGAACAGGCGGTCCGCCTCCAGCGGATCGATGCCGGCCTGGGCGTGGGAGATCATCAGGGCGTAGGCTTCCTCCACCGCCGCAATCTGCTGCTTGCTGCCATGCAGGACGGCGGCATAGGCCACTTCCCCTTCGATCATCTCACGCGCGCGGATCAGTTCCAGCGGCCCTTCCTCGCCGGACAGGTCGTGTCGCAACTCGCGCTGCACCGGTGGCGCACAGACGTAGATGCCCGAGCCCATGCGCACTTCGATGTAACCTTCCACCTCCAGCGCGATGAGCGCCTCGCGCAGCGAAGGCCGGCTCACGCCCAGCTGCAGCGCCAGGTCGCGCTCGGACGGCAGGCGCGAACCCACGGCGAATTCGCCCTCCACGATCAGCTTGCGCAACTGGTCGCTGATCTGCCGGTACAGCCGCTGCGGTTCGATCGCTTCGATGGGCATGATGACCCTTCAGTCCAAGGTGGCGGGAAACTCCAGGTCGTAGGCGGCACCCGCTTCGCGCAGCATCGGCGCAATGGTCGGATGCAGGGTCAGCCCCTGCGCCAGTTGCTCGGCGCGGCGCTGCATGCCGCGGTCACCAGGCATGCGTACCTGGCCCACACCGGGACGTGGCGGATTGCTGCGGCAGGCCTGGGCGATATGGTCCATCTGACGCTTGAAGTCCTGCTCGCCACCGAAGGCCGAGGGATCATAGAGCGACATGAACACTGTCGCCCCCCAGCCCGCTGCCGGATCGGCCCGGCCAAAGCCGGACAGGCCACCGGTGAGCGCCTCAATCAGCACCGCCAGGCCGTAGCCCTTGTGACCCGCCGACAGGCCGCCCAGCGGCAGGATGGTGCCGGGTGGCGTGGCCGAGAGCACGGCCGGATCGCGGCTGGGATGGCCGGCGCCATCGATGAGCCATTCTTCCTCGAACTGCTTGCCGGCCTTGTGCAGGCGGTTGCTCATGCCATTGGTGGTAATGGAGGCCGAGATATCGACCAGGAAGGGCGTGCCGGAGGTAGGGATGCCCGCTGCAATCGGATTGGGCGTAAACACCGCCTGGGTGCCGCCGAACGGGGCCACGCTCTGCACTGCCGGATCGGAACTGGCCAGAATCATCATGAAGCCCTCCTGCGTGGCCCGCAGCAGGTAGGCCGCCAGGCAGGCGATATGGTGGCTGTGGTGGATGGTCAACGAAGCGGTGCCATAGTCGCGCGCCTTGGGCATGAGCGCATCGATGCCCTGATGCACCAGCCAGGGACCGGGCAGGCGGCGGCCATCCCAGGCCAGTGCGGCGGCGCGTTCGGAGAGCACCTCGGGTCGGCCACTCTTGGCCATGCTGCCTTTTTCCAGTTCCTTGACGTAGGGGGCCAGCAGCGCCAGTCCGTGCGTGTCATGGCCCAGCAGGTCGCCGTCGACCAGGGTGGCGGCGACGCTGTCGGCCTTGTCGGCGTCCAGCCCGGCGCGCTGCAACAGCGTGGTGGCGAACTGACGCAGAGCGTCAGCGGAGAAACGTTCAGGGACTGCCATGGAAACCACCTTTCCTTGCTTGAATCGTCGATTGAAATCTTTTCACCTCAGGCCGCAGCCAGCGGTTTCTTGCGCAGGAGCTTGAGCAGCAGTGGCAACAACCACAGCAGCAGCGTGATCACGCCCAGCGTGCCGGCGATGGGCCGCTCGAAGAAGGCCAGGAACTGGCCGTCGGCCTTGATCATCGAGGTCACGAAATGTTCTTCCAGCATGCCGCCCAGCACCACGCCCAGTACCGTGGGTGCCACCGGGAAACCGTTCTCTTCCATCACATAGGCCAGCAGGCCGAACACCAGCATGATGCCCACGTCGGTGACACTGTTGTTGGTGGCGTAGGAGCCGACGATGCAGAACAGCAGGATCAGCGGCATGAGGATGCCACGCGGGATGGACAGGATGCGCTTGGCCATCTTGATGCACCAGAAGCCCAGCGGCAGCATCAGCAGGTTGGCCAGGATGAAGACCAGGAAGATGGCATACATGGAGACCGGATTGTCGACGAAGATCATCGGTCCCGGATTGAGGTTCTTCATGTAGAGCACACCGATGACGATGGCGGTGATGGAATCCCCCGGAATGCCGAACACCAGCGCCGGTATCCACGCCCCGGCCAGCGCCGAGTTGTTGGCCGCGCCCGATTCGACAATGCCTTCCGGATGGCCGGTGCCGAATTTCTCCGGCTCCCTGGAGAGCTTCTTGCTCATCGCATACGACATCCAGGCCGCGATATCGGCCCCGGCGCCGGGCAGCGCGCCCACCAGCGTGCCCAGGACGCTGCCGCGCAGCACCGATTTCGGATACTTCAACAGCAGGCCCCACATGCCCTTGAAGACGTTGCCCACACGACTCTCTGGCAGTTTCATGCCGAAGTCGCGCGAGACCGCAAAGCGCAGCACTTCGGACATGGCGAACATGCCCACCATGAGCGGCACCAGCGAGACCCCGCCCAGCAGGTCGGGCTGATCGAAGGTAAAGCGGGGCGCACCGGCCGGATTGCCCATGCCGATGGAGGCGATGAACATGCCGAGGAAGAGCGACACGAAACCCTTGAGCGGATTATCGGAGGCGATGAAGATGGCGCAAGTCAGGCCCAGCAGTACCAGCCAGAAATATTCGAAGGAAGAAAATTTCAGGGCCAGCTCCGCCAGTGCGGGCGCCGAGAAGATCAGTACGAAGGTGCCAAACAGTCCGCCGATGACCGAGAACACCAGGCTGGCGCCCAGCGCAATCTCGCCCTGCCCTTTCAAGGTCATGGCATAGGCTTCATCGGTGTAGGCGGCCGACGAGGGCGTACCGGGAATGCGCAGCAGACAACCCGGAATGTCGCCCGAGAAGATCGCCATGGCAGTGGCCGAAACCATGGCGGCGATGGCCGGGACCGGCGGCATGAAGAAGGTCACCGGCACCAGCAACGCGACGGCCATGGTCGCCGACAAACCCGGCACGGCGCCCATGAACAGTCCGAAGACGGACGCGCCCAGGATCACCGCCAGCACATAGGGATCGAACACCATCGCCAGCGCGGCATAGAGGTTGGCAAGCATGTCGTCTCCTTACCAGGCCAGGGGCGAGAGAATGCCCCAGGGCAGCGGCACCTTGAGCAGTTTGTAGAAAATGGTGTGGATCAGCAGCGCGCTGACCAGGGCCACCGGCAAGGCCACCATCAGGCGGGTGCGGAAGGTCATGAACAGCACCAGCAACAGCACGAAGGCGGTGGGCAAAAAGCCCAGCGGTTCCGAGACCCCGATGTAGAACAGCAGCGAGGCGGGGACCAGCAGGAAGGCCAGCACCGCACGGCCACGGTGGATCCACTCGGGTGGCGTGAACCAGCGTGCATCCTGCGCATCGCCACCGGTGGTGGCGATGCGCGAGGTGTGTGCGCTGTGCACGGCGCGCGCCTGCCGCAGTCCGCGCAGTCCACGCAGCACCAGCAACACGGCGCAGATCATCAGGCCACCGGCCAGCGCCTGCGGAAAGACATTGGGCCCGATGTCCTGACCCATGGCGGGCAGGCGGGCAGAAGCGATCCAGAGCACGACCGCAAAGAAGGCGATCAGCAGCCCGGACAAGGCATCATTGATTTTCATGGAACGATCCCGAAGCGGAGAGCAGAGAGCAAAGAGCACGATGGGGCAACGCCAGACGGGCACCCCGGCCGCCAGGCCGCGGACCCGCCCCTGGCCGCTTACCTGGCCATGCCCAGGGTCTTGAGGATGGCGCCCATGTCCTCGTCGCTCTTGTCCATGAACTTGCCGAACTCGGCCGAATCGGCATACTGCGTTCCGAAACCGCGACCGCTCATGAAGTCCTTGTACTCCTTGCTGTCGTAGATCTTCTTGAGGCTGGCCGAGAGCCGGCTCTGGACATCGGCGGGCAGACCCTTGGGCCCGACGATGCCGCGCCAGGCGCCATTGGTCCAGGTGCTGCCCGTGAGGCTCTTCAAGGTCGGCACCTTGGGATAGAGCGCCGCCGGTTCATTGGACATGATCACCAGTGGTGTGGCCTTGCCGGCATCGATGAGCGAACGCGCCTCCGGCAGCGAGGCCGCGACGATATCCACACCACCGGCCGCCAGATCCACCATGGCCGGGGCAGCCCCGTTGGAGGGCACGAAGCGCACGGCATTGGGTGCCACCTTGAGGTCATTCAACATGCCCGCCAGCCCCAGGTGCCAGATGCCGCCCTGGCCGGTACCGGAGGCCTTGAGCTTGCCGGGATTGGCTTTGATGGCCTTGAACAGTTCGTCAAAGGTCTTGTAGGGCGAATCATGGCTCACGGTCAGCGCGGCCGGGTCGAAGTTCATCAGCGCCAGCGGCGTGAAGTCGCGCGGCGTCAGCTTGGTCAGGCCCTGATGGTGCATCATCGAGATTTCCACCGTGGCGATACCGATGGTGTAGCCATCCGGCGTGGCACTGGCGATGGCCTGGTGACCCACTGCACCGTTACCGCCGGTGCGGTTGACCACATTGACCGGCTGGCCGAGATCCTTTTCGAGCAGCGCGCCGATGATGCGCGCCGTGGCGTCGGTGCCGCCGCCCGCGCCCCAGGGCACGATCAGCGTGACCGGACGTTCCGGCCAGGCGGCAAAGGCCGCCGGGGCGGCCAGGACGGTGCAGGCCGCGCTGGCGGCCAGGATGGTCTTGAACAAGGTTCTGCGGGTCAACTGCATGGTCTCCTCCGTTGTCGTCTGCGGCTTATTGCGCGCAATGGGGTGCGGCTAACGTTTTGGCAAAGGACTTTCGTTACCGCTTCTCTGACCTGCGGGGAGCGCCGGAGTGATTGGCCATGCGGAAGGGATCCCCCCGCTGGTCTCCTGTGTTGTCTCTGTTGCGCAGGTCTCATGCCTTGCTGCTTGTTCTTGTAATCCGGACCGGGCCGGTGACGCTGCATCATGCTGCTGGCCGCGCCCCCGCTTTGGGATGAGTCGCGCAGAGGTCATGTGGTCTGACCAGCGGAGGCTAGAATTTCACATCACCCAGGCAGTGTCAAGGATGAATCGAATGGATCAAAAAAATTCATCCTTGGTGCCATGCAACATTAATAGCCCGTCGCAAACCCTTGCCGGCTCTGGCTTTCAGGCTGGCAGTGTGTTTTACTGCATGTTGCAGCGGCGACGTAAAAAGCCAGCCGCACGATGCTGACAAAAAGCTTTCTCGCGATCTGGTATTACCACTTGACCAAACAAATCCGGCTGCAATAGACTCGCAGCCAATTACACAAGTCACGTCGCTTCTACGTGCCATGCCACCGTCGGGGACGGGGCAGGCCGCAGGGCAGAACGGACGGCACAGACCCAGCCGCCATGGCACCTGCCGGCGGCTCCAGGCAACGGAGACATCCCATTGGCTTATCCAGGCACAGCATCGCATGTGAACCGCAGGACGCCGGCCGGCCGGGCGCACACGCGCTGCGCCGCTACCGCTTCCAGCGTGCGTGCGCGCCGTGCCCTGCATCGCTCCTCTGCTTTCGGGTCCCTGCTGGCCTTCCTGCTGATTGATTTTTCCCGCTATTTCTTTGACCAGGACGACAGTCATCGCGTCGCCGCGCGCGCTCTCGCCTGAGTTTTACAAAAACCAGGTTCGCGCAGGCAGCAAGCATTGAACGGCACTGCTGGCCACACCCGGCCAGCAGCACATGGATCGCATGAAGCAGGGCAAGGAACGCAGCGCGCTTGCGCACGCACCTTGCCAGGGAAACGACAATGACCGACGACACCAAGAAAAAACCCACCCGCCGTAGCCAGGCCTGGTTTGGCCGCCAGGACCGCGATGGATTCATCTATCGCTCCTGGGTCAAGAACCGCGGCATCCCGCACGACCAGTTCGATGGTCGTCCGGTGATCGGCATCTGCAATACCTATTCCGAACTGACGCCCTGCAATTCGCACTTCCGCGCCCTGGCCGAACAGGTCAAGATCGGCATCTGGGAAGCCGGTGGCTTCCCGCTGGAATTCCCCGTGATGTCGCTGGGCGAGACCCTGCTGCGGCCCACCGCCATGCTCTATCGCAACCTGGCCAGCATGGATGTGGAAGAGTCAATCCGCGCCAATCCACTCGATGGCGTGGTGCTGTTGATGGGCTGCGACAAGACCACGCCGGCCCTGCTGATGGGCGCGGCTTCAGTGGATGTGCCGACCATCGGCGTATCGGGCGGCCCCATGCTCTCGGGCAAATACCGTGGCCGTGAACTGGGTTCCGGCACGGGCGTGTGGCAGATGTCGGAAGACGTGCGCGCCGGCAAGATGACGCAGGAAGAATTCTTTGAAGCCGAAAGCTGCATGCACCGCTCGCACGGTCACTGCATGACCATGGGCACCGCCTCCACCATGGCCAGCATGGTCGAGGCATTGGGCGTGGGCCTGCCGCACAATGCCGCCATTCCCGCCGTGGATGCGCGCCGCAACGTGCTGGCCCGCAATGCCGGTCGCCGCATCGTGCAGATGGTGGAAGAAGACCTGGTGCTCTCCAAGATCCTCACCCGCCAGGCGTTCGAGAACGCCATTCGCGTCAACGCCGCCATCGGTGGTTCCACCAATGCAGTGATCCACCTGCTGGCCATTGCCGGTCGCATCGGCATCAAGCTCGATCTGAAGGATTGGGACGACATCGGCCAGCAACTGCCCTGCCTGCTGGACCTGCAGCCCTCGGGCAAATTCCTGATGGAAGATTTCTACTATGCGGGCGGCCTGCCGGCCGTGATCCGCCAGCTCGAAAGCGTGATCGACAAGACCGCCCTGACCGCCAACGGCAAGACCCTGTGGGAGAACTGCCAGGATGCGCCGAACTGGAATCCGGAAGTCATCCGCAGCTTCGACCAGCCCTTCAAGGAAGCGGCCGGCATCGCCATCCTCAAGGGCAACCTGGCCCCGGACGGTGCCGTCATCAAGCCATCGGCCGCCACCCCTGCCCTGCTCAAGCATCGCGGCCGTGCCGTGGTGTTCGAGAACAGCGACGACCTGCACAAGCGCATCGATGACGAGAACCTGGACGTCGATGAAACCTGCGTGCTGGTACTCAAGAATTGCGGTCCCAAGGGTTACCCCGGCATGGCCGAAGCAGGCAACATGCCGCTGCCGCCCAAGATTCTGCGCAAGGGCATCACGGACATGGTGCGCGTCTCGGATGCCCGCATGAGCGGTACCGCCTATGGCACCGTGGTGCTGCACGTCTCGCCGGAAGCAGCCGCCGGCGGTCCGCTGGCGCTGGTGCAGAACGGCGACTTCATCGAACTCGATGTGGAAGCGCGCAAGCTGCACCTGGATGTGTCGGACGAAGAACTGGCGCGCCGCCGTGCGCAGTGGAGCAAGCCCGAGTTGCCGCCGCAGATGCAGCGCGGCTGGGTCAAACTCTACGTGGATCACGTGCAGCAGGCCAACCAGGGCGCGGACCTTGATTTCCTGGTCGGCAAGAGCGGACCTTACGTGCCCAAGGACAATCACTGAACGAATCTGCCCTCGCCGCTGTGAACGGCGGCAGGGGCAGTCAGATTTTGCAAACAAACCGGTTGTACCGAATTCCACCTGCAGCAACAAGCATCAAAGCAGCAACCAGCAGCATTAAGCAAAAGTTAAGGGTCATTCAAACAGCATTAAAGTCATCTTAATACCAGCATCCGTCGTACCCCGGGATCACGGTACAGCCACAACAAGCGGCGGCCGTGTTCCAGGAAGTAGTTGCATCAGGTGGACCAAGACAACCATCACGGAGACGAGCAATGAAAGTACTGATTACGGACTACGATTTTCCCGACGTCGACCTGGAGCTTGCGCTCTACAAGGAAGCCGGTGTGGAAGTCGTAACCGCGCAATGCCGCACCGAAGAGGAGGTGATCGCCGCCTCCGCAGGATGCCAGGGCCTGCTGGTGCAATACGCACCGGTGAACGCCAAGGTCTTTGCAGCCCGGCCTGAAATCCGCATCGCCAGCCGCTATGGCGCCGGCTTCGACACCATCAACACGGCCGACGCCGCCGCGCACGGCGTGTGGGTCGCCAACTCGCCCGATTATGGCGTGGGCGAAGTGGCCACCCATGCGCTGGCCATGGCCCTGGACCTGATCCGCAACATTACCGTCTACGACCGAGCCGTGAAGGCCGGTGAATGGCACTACACCACGGCCGGCATCATCCCGCGCGCCTCCGACCTGACCATCGGCATCATCGGCCTGGGCCGCATCG
This sequence comes from Herbaspirillum sp. C9C3, assembly GCF_013359625.1. NCBI lineage: Bacteria > Pseudomonadati > Pseudomonadota > Betaproteobacteria > Burkholderiales > Oxalobacteraceae > Herbaspirillum > Herbaspirillum sp. C9C3. Next base: position 132,561 of record NZ_JABFMQ010000006.1, on the reverse strand, counting down.
GCAAGCGCATGGCGCACATCTCGCGCAATCTGTTCAAGCGCGTCATTGCCTGCGATCCCTACATCATCGATGGCGATTTCCCCGCCTACGTGGAACGCGTGAGCCGCGAGGAGCTGTTCCGTCAAGCGCATGTGGTGTCGCTGCATACGCCCTTGAACGACGAGACGCGCAACATGATCGATGCCTCGCTGCTGGGCCTGCTGCAACCGCAGAGCTATCTGGTCAACTCCGCGCGCGGTGGCCTGGTCAAGATCGACGACCTGCTGGCGGCGCTGGAGAATGGCAAGCTCAAGGGCGCGGCGCTGGATGTGTTACCGGTTGAGCCGCCCGAGACGGCTTCGGCTATCGTCCAGCATCCACGTGTGCTATTGTCGCCGCACGCGGCCTTCTTCTCGGATGTCGCAGCGCGCGAACTGCGGCGCAAGGCGGCCCAGAACCTGATCGACTGGGACCGCAACGGACGGCCCTCCTACGTGGTCGTCCAGGGCAAGAACCAATAAGACCAAACAATGACCCCGGCAACGGGGCGCCAACGCAGCACCGCGCCGGCCGCCAGCCGGCGCTGCATCACCGTAGATGACAGAAGAAGGAAGACCACCAGGATCTTCCGTACGTCCCTCCACAGGACGTGCCTGAACAAAGTGCGCTGTGAACGGCTCCGCCTGGAACCGGTTCCGCAGCGTCGATACGAGGATAGACACGAGGAGCATTTGATGGCATCAGTACAGATCCGCGCAGTCAAGAAGCAGTTCGGCAGCACCCAGATCATCCGGGGCGTCGACATCGATATCGCCGATGGCGAATTCACCGTCCTGGTCGGTCCTTCCGGCTGCGGCAAGTCCACTCTGCTGCGCATGCTGGCGGGGCTGGAAGAAATCACCGGCGGCGAGATCCTCATCGGCGGCACCGTGGTCAACAACGTCCAGCCCAAGGACCGTGACATCGCCATGGTGTTCCAGAACTATGCGCTCTACCCGCACATGACGGTGCGCGACAACATGGCCTTCTCGCTCACGCTGGCCAAGAAGGACAAGTCCTTCGTGGAAGAACGCGTCAAGAAGGCCGCCGACATCCTCGGCCTGAACCAGCTGCTGGACCGCTACCCGCGCCAGCTCTCGGGCGGCCAGCGCCAGCGCGTGGCGATGGGACGCGCCATCGTGCGTGATCCGCAGGTGTTCCTCTTCGACGAACCGCTCTCCAACCTCGACGCCAAGCTGCGCGTACAGATGCGCACCGAGATCAAGGAACTGCACCAGCGCTTGAAGACCACCTCCATCTACGTCACCCACGACCAGATCGAAGCCATGACCATGGCCGATCAGATCGTGGTCATGCGCGATGGCCTGGTGGAACAGCGCGGCCGTCCGCTGGATCTGTACGATCATCCGGCCAACCTGTTCGTGGCCGGCTTCATCGGCTCGCCGGCGATGAACTTCATTCCCGCCACCCTGCGCCGCAACGGCGCGGCTGCCGAAGTCGAATTCGCCGACGGCACCCGCCTGCCGGCACCCTATGGCAGCGCCTTGCAGGGCAATGACGGCCAGAAGGTCACCTACGGCGTGCGTCCCGAGCACCTCTCCATCGGTCCTGCCGGAGCAGGTATCGCCACCAAGGTCATCGTGGTGGAGCCGACCGGTGCCGATACCGAAGTGTTCTCGCGCTTCGGCGAGAGCAGCCTCACTTCGATCTTCCGCGAGCGCCATGATTTCGGCGCCGGCGATGTGGTTCACCTGGTCCCCGACCACAGCCGTACGCACCTGTTCGATACCGAATCGGGCAAGTCGCTGGCGGCGCGCTGATCGGGCGCACCGTCATTGCAGTAACCCAGGCAACACCAGTAGCGCAGCATCACAAGAAAAAGAGTCCATCCGCAAGAACGTTGTTCGAGAGCGGTCCAATTCGACTTTCAACCGAAGGAGTAGGAGACATGAGCAAGCTGACACGACGCGAATTCCTGGTCACCAGTGCTGCCGCCGCAGCCGCATCCGGCATGGGCGCCAATGCCTTTGCCGCAGGCGCCGGTGCGGCCGGTGCCGACAGCATCAAGTACCCCATCGAACAGGGCGCAACCCTGCGCATCCTGCGCTGGAAACGTTTCGTCCAGGGCGATGAAGACCTGTGGAACGCCAACGTCAAGAAATTTACCGAGCTGACCGGCATCCCGGTACGCACCGACAGCGAAGGCTGGGAAGACGTGCGCCCGAAGGCGGCCGTGGCGGCCAACGTGGGCAGCGGTCCGGACATCGTGCTGGGCTGGTTCGACGATCCGCAACAATATCCGACCAAGCTCATCGACATGACCGATCTGGCTGATTCGCTGGGCAAGCGTTATGGCGGCTGGTACGACGTCTGCCGCAAGTACGGCACCAAGGATGGCAAGTGGATCGCCCTGCCGCTGGGCGTGATCGGCAATGCCCTGGTCTATCGCGAAAGCCAGATCAAGGCCGCCGGCTTCGACACCATGCCCAAGGACACGGCCGGCTTCCTCAAGCTGTGCCAGGCCTTGAAGGCCAAGGACACGCCGGTCGGCTTCGCCCTGGGCAAGGCCGTCGGTGACGCCAACAACTGGGCGCACTGGCTGCTGTGGTCGCACGGCGGCAAGCTGGTCGACAAGAGCGGCAAGGTCGCCATCAATTCGCCGGAGACCCGCGCCGCGCTGGAATACGCCAAGCAGCTGTATGCCACCTTCGTACCCGGCACCCTGTCATGGCAGGACCCCTCCAACAACAAGGCTTACCTCGATGGCCAGATCAGCGTGACGGCCAACGGCATCTCGGTGTACTACGCCGCCAAGAACTCGCCCGAGCCCAAGATGCAGGAAATCGCCAAGGATACTCAGCACGCGCACTTCCCCATCGGCCCGGCAGGCAAGCCCACCGAGCTGATGCAGATCACGCAGCTGATGGTGTTCAAGCACACCAAGTATCCCAATGCGGCCAAGGCCTTCGTGCAGTTCATGTTCGAGCCGGACCAGTACAACCCGTGGATGAAGGCTTCCATCGGCTACGTCAGCCAGTCGCTGAAGGCCTACGAGAAGAACCCGGTCTGGACCGACGACCCCAAGGCCACGGTCTACCGCGACTCTGCCTCGCTGATGCTGGACCATGGTCACGAAGGCCCGCTGGGTCAGGCCTCGGCGGCCTGCATGGCGGACTACGTGGTGGTGGACATGGTGGCCGAGGCGGCCTCGGGCGCCAAGACCGTGCAGCAAGCCATCGACCGCGCGGCCGAACGCGCCAAGCGCTACTACAAGGCTTGATGCCATCGGCCTGAAGGGCAGCGACGCAGCCGCACCGGGTTCCCTCGGGACAGCGGGCAAAGGGGCAGGTTGTCAGGGCCTGCCGGCCCGATGCGGCATCGCTGGCGCATCGCCAGGCGTGGCTGCGCATCACTACAGTACTGGCCGCAGACTCGTTCTGCGGCCCTTTCATCGAGGCACATCATGCTATCCCGATTCCTGAACAACCGTAACGTCCTGGGCATGCTGTTCATGGCCCCGGCCGTGATCCTGCTGGTGGTGTTCCTGACCTACCCGCTGGGCCTGGGCATCTGGCTGGGCTTCACCGATACCAAGATCGGCGGCGAAGGCAGCTTCATCGGCCTGGACAACTTCACCTATCTGGCCGGCGATTCGCTGGCGCAGCTGTCGCTGTTCAATACCGTGTTCTACACGGTCAGCGCCAGCATCCTGAAATTTGCACTCGGCCTGTGGCTGGCCATCCTGCTCAACAAGAACGTACCGCTGAAGACCTTCTTCCGCGCCATCGTGCTGCTGCCCTGGATCGTGCCAACCGCGCTGTCGGCACTGGCCTTCTGGTGGCTGTATGACGCGCAGTTTTCCGTCATCAGCTGGGCCTTGCACAAGATGGGGCTGATCGATCACTACATCGACTTCCTGGGCGACCCGTGGAATGCGCGCTGGTCGACGGTCTTCGCCAACGTCTGGCGCGGCATCCCCTTCGTGGCCATTTCGCTGCTGGCGGGCCTGCAGACGATCTCGCCCTCGCTGTATGAGGCCGCAGCCATCGACGGTGCCACGCCCTGGCAGCAGTTCCGCCACGTGACGCTGCCGCTGTTGACGCCGATCATCGCGGTGGTGATGACCTTCTCGGTGCTGTTCACCTTCACCGACTTCCAGCTGATCTATGTGCTCACCCGTGGTGGTCCGTTGAACGCCACCCACCTGATGGCCACGCTCTCGTTCCAGCGCGCCATTCCGGGCGGTGCCCTGGGCGAAGGCGCGGCGCTGGCAACCTACATGATTCCCTTCCTGCTGGCAGCGATCATGTTCTCGTATTTCGGCCTGCAACGTCGCGGCTGGCAACAAGGAGGTGACAAATAATGGCCAAGAAAAAAGACGACCAGCAGGAAACCCAGGGCATGGATTTCCTGCAATCGACGCCGCGCAAGTGGGTGACGATCTACATTCCGCTGCTGATCTTCCTGTTCGTGCTGCTGTTCCCGTTCTACTGGATGGTGATCACCGCCTTCAAGCCGGATAACGAATTGCTCTCGCAGACCGGCAACCCGTTCTGGGTGGTTGCCCCGACGCTGGCGCACTTCAAGAAGCTGCTGTTCGAAACCCAGTATCCGGCCTGGCTGTTGAACACGGTGATCGTCTCGGTGGTGTCGACCTTCGCCTCGCTGGCGGCCAGCGTCTTTGCCGCCTATGCGATCGAACGACTGCGCTTCCAGGGTTCCAAGCAGGTCGGTCTGGGCATTTTCCTGGCCTACCTGATCCCGCCATCGATCCTGTTCATTCCGCTGGCGGCGATCGTGTTCAAGCTGGGGCTGTTCGACACGCGCTGGGCGCTGATCCTGACCTATCCGACCTTCCTGATCCCGTTCTGCACCTGGCTGCTGATGGGTTACTTCCGCTCGATTCCATATGAGCTGGAAGAGTGTGCACTGATCGATGGTGCCACCCGCTGGGAGATCCTGGTCAAGATCATCCTGCCCCTGGCGGTGCCGGGCCTGATCTCGGCAGGCATCTTTGCCTTCACGCTGTCATGGAATGAATTCATCTATGCGCTGACCTTCATTTCTTCTTCCGAGGTCAAGACGGTACCGGTGGGAATTGTCACCGAGCTGGTGGATGGCGATGTCTATCACTGGGGAGCGCTGATGGCCGGTGCGCTGCTGGGTTCGCTACCGGTGGCGGTGGTGTATTCGTTCTTTGTGGAGTATTACGTATCGGGCATGACGGGGGCGGTGAAGGAGTAACTTGGAAAATGCTAATACCGTTGAGCCTATCGCCCCACGGTATTAGCTACCATTCTGTTGAATTGCATATCCGGTAGGCAGCCGACTCAATTACGAAATAAAAAGAGCCCAAATCGATGAAGATTTGGGCTCCTTTTTTGTAATTGACCTTCAACTAAACTCTCGAAGAGCTATTCAAAAAGCCTGGCGACATATTCAAAGGCTTAACGCGTGGTCACTGCTGCATTCGCCTCCACCGTCTTCTTCTCCGGCAGCTGCTTGCGCACCTTGGCCACATCGGACGCGTTCACCGACGACGCCTGGTTGCCCCAGCTGCTGCGGATGAAGGTGACGACATCGGCCACTTCCTGATCCGACAGGCGACTGCCGAAGGCCGGCATGGCGAATTGCGTCGGGGCCTTGTGGGTCCAGGGCATTTCGGCGCCTTCCAGCACAATGCGGATCAGCGAAGCCGGGTTCTCGGCATTGACCGTGGGTGACAAGGCCAGGCTCGGGAAGGTTTCGTCATAGCCCTTGCCGCTGCTGCGGTGGCAGGCCGCGCAGTTGTTCAGGAACGCCATCGCCCCGGGGCTCTGGTCGCTGCCGCGGCGCAGGGCCTGGTGGGTCTTGTCGTCATAGGCCAGCGCAGCCGTACTGTCCTTCACCGGCTTCAAGGACTTCAGGTACTTGGCCATGGCCGAGAGATCTTCCTCGGTCATGTACTGGGTACTGTTGGCGACCACGTCGGCCATGCCGCCAAAAGCAGCGGAATGGCTGTTGCGGCCGGTCTTGAGGAAGGCCACGATATCGGCCTCGCTCCAGTTGCCCAGACCATCACGGGCATCCCCGCGCAGGTTGTTGGCCAGGTAGCCATCGACGACACCACCGGAGAGGAACTGGCTGCTGTCATTGGATAGCGCCTTCTCCTGCATGCCCACGCCACGCGGGGTATGGCAGGCGCCACAGTGTCCCAGGCCCTCGACCAGGTATTGGCCGCGGACCAGGGGACTATTGTCCTCGGGACCATCGACCGCTACGGCCGGTGCAAAGACCTTGCGCCACACCGACAGCGGCCAGCGCATCGACAACGGCCAGGTGATGTCCACACCGCGATTGGGTGCGGGATCGGCCTGCACGCCCTTCATGAAATAGGCATACAGTGCCTTCACGTCAGCCGGCTTGACCTTGGCGTAGGAGGGATACGGCATGGCCGGATAGAGCGACGCACCATCCTTGCGGATGCCGTGACGCAGGGCTTGGTCGAAATCCTCTTCGCTGTAGTTGCCGATACCGTGTTCCTTGTCCGGCGTGATGTTGGAGGAATACACCGTGCCGATGGGCGTGGCAATGGGCAAGCCGCCCGCAAAAGGCTTGCCGCCCTTGGCGGTGTGGCAGGCCACGCAGTCCCCGGCCTTGGCCAGGTACTCGCCGCGCTGCACCAGCTGCTGATCAGCCGAGGGCGCTGCCGGATTGCTTTGCGCCGCTGCGGACAACGCGGACAGCGACATGACTGCCGCGCAGGCGGCGATGAAATAATGCTTGATCATGGTCGTCATCCTTATGCCTGCACCAGCGGGCCGGGGTTTTTCAGATACTGCTCACGAATGGCCCTGGCGGAGTGATACGCCAGCGCCGTGACCAGCCCGGTCGGGTTGTAGCCCATGTTCTGCGGGAAGGCACAGGCTCCGTAGACGAACACGTTGGGCACGTCCCAGCTTTGCAGATACTTGTTGACCACGCTGTTCTTGGGCGTCGTTCCCATGATCGCGCCGCCGGTCAGGTGAGTCGACTGATAGACCCGGGTATCCCAGGACGAACCGGTCTTGCGCACGGCCTTGATGACCTTTTCCGGATTCATGGCCTGGCCGACCTTCTCCATCTGGCCTGCGATGTAGGTCAGCATCTTGCCTTCGTTTTCCTTCCAGTTCAGGGTCAGGCGCAGCAGCGGCTGGCCGTTGGCATCCTTGTAGGTCGGGTCCAGCGACAGGTAGCAGTCGCGATAGGCCATCACCGAACCGGACATGCCGATGGTGAGCGTGCGCTGATAGCTGTCCTGCACGCTGGCCTTCCATTCCGAACCCCAGCTGGGGACCTTCTCGCCGGGCATGGTGCCGGCCTGCTTGATGGGCCGACCCCCGGTGCGCACGTGACGGATCGAGGCGCCGCCGATGAAGCCCAGCGGACCGTGATCGAACTGGTCGCCGTTGAGGTCGTCCATGCCCACACCACCGGCGCCGGTGCCGATAAAGGGATTGAACTGGGTCCCCTTGGGCATGACCACGTTGATGCCCCCGTTGTACTGGTAGGCGAAGTTCTTGCCGACCACGCCTTCACCAGTGACCGGGTCATACGGCTTGCCAATGCCCGAGAGCAGCAGCAGGCGCACGTTGTGGGTCTGGAACGCGGTCAGCAGCACCAGATCGGCCGGCTGCTCGACCTCGCGGCCCTGGGCATCGATGTAGGTGACGCCGGTGGCGCGCTTGCCGGAGGCATCCAGGTTGACCTTGATGACCTGCGCCTTGGCACGCACTTCGAAGTTCTTGCGCTTCAACAGCACCGGCAGGATGGTGGTCTGCGGCGAAGCCTTCGAATACATGTAGCAACCGTAGTTCTCGCAGAAGCCGCAGTAGTTGCAGGGGCCGATGCGTACGCCGTACGGATTGGTGAAGGGCTGCGAGGCATTGGCCGCCGGCGCGGGATAGGGGTGGTAGCCGACATCGCGCATGGCCTTCTCCACCAGCGAAGCAGCATACTGGTATTGCAGCGGCGGGGTCGGGAATTCATCGCTGCGCTCGGCTTCCAGCGGATTGCCACCGGGCACGATCTGCCCCTTCAGATTGCCGGCCTTGCCGGAGACGGCCATGACCTTTTCCGAGAAATCGTAGAACGGCTCCAGTTCCTTGTAGGTCACGCCATGGTCCTGGATGGTCATGTCCTCGGGGATGAATTTCTTGCCGTACTTCTGCTCGTAGTGGGAGCGCATTTCCAGTTCTTCAGGCAGGTTGCGGTACATCATGCCGTTCCAGTGGAAACCGGCACCGCCCACGCCATCACCCAAGAGGAAGGAGCCATGCTGACGATACGGCACCGCCACATCGGAGAGCGCATGGCGGATCGTCACGGTCTCGCGCGAGAGGTCCTGGAACAACGCGCCGCGCACCGAGTATTTCAGTTCATCGACCGCCTTCGGATAAGGCGTATCGGTATTGGTATCACGCATGTCGCCGCGCTCCAGCGCCAGCACGTTCAGGCCGGCTTCGGTGAGCTCCATGCCCATGATGGAGCCGGTCCAGCCCAGGCCCACCATCACTACATCCACTTTGTCTTTTTTGATAGCCATGATCAGCCCTTCTCTCCCAGAATCGACACGGGGCCGTATGGATACTTGACGTTGTATTGGTCCACCCAGTCGGCGTAATCGGCACGCGCACCGGGGAAGCCGACCAACTTCCAGCCGCCCATCTTCTGGTTGCCGCCGTACATCGGGTCGGCGAAATAACCTTCCTTGGTATTGCCCAGCATGAAGCTGAAGAAGGTCTTGGCCGGCACCGTATCGAAGCTGATCTTGCCGCCTTCCATCATCTTGAGTACTTCCAGCTGCTTGGCCTTGTCGAGTTCGGCGAAGACCTTGCCGTGGTTCTTGCTGCACCAGTCATTGCAGGCGGCAATGCCCTGGCGATAGATGTCGCGCGGTACCAGCGAGAGCTGGTAGCCCAGTTCAGGCGCGCTGTCCGGGTGAAAAGGACCCTGCATGTACCACAGCTTGCCGGCGCCATAGGGCGTTTCCATCTGGCGGTCGATGAACTCGGGCACGCCGGTCTCCAGTGCACCGGCACCGTACTGGTCCGAGGGGATGAGATGATCGACGGCGGCGTTGAGGAAGGCCCATTCGGGCGCGGTGAAGTAGCTGGGGGTGTAGGCGCGGGCCTTGCCCGGCTCGCTGCTGTCGGCCATTGCCGGTTGGCTGACTGCTGCGGTGGTGGCGCCGCCTAGCGTGGTCGCGGCTGGGACGATGGCCAACACCTGGCGCAGGAAGCGCCGCCTGGGCTCTTTATCTTGTGACATGAGTATCCTTTGGACGTGGGATTTGACGAGGGTATGCGGGACGCTGGCAACACGCCATGCAAGGATGAAGCTCCCCTGCGTGCCGAATGGACGCGTTCTCTTCTTGTTATGGTGTAGCCCCTGTGCGGTGTCGTCGGGCGCAGCCGCACAGGGTGAGACTCAGACCGGCAGGGCTGCCGCCCTGCGGTACCTGATTTACATCAGGCCAGCACTTCGCCGAAGAAATCCTGCAAGGCGACAGCGGCGCGCTCGGCGGTCTGGCGGTGGTAGAAGAAGCCGGGATGGTTGGCATCCGGATCGGTGAAGGAATGGCCTGCCTGACCATAGTTGACCAGTTGCCAGTCGATCTTCAGGGCGCTCATCTCGTCGATGAAGCCATTGACCTGATCGCGTGGCACCGACGGATCCTGCACGCCGTGCAGCACCAGTACCGCGCCCTTGATCTTGCTCTCGGCCGGGGCCGGGGTATCGAGCGCACCATGCAGCGAGACCGTGCCGCGCAGCTCAGCGCCATCACGCGCCAGCTCCAGCGCCGCCGTGCCACCGAAACAGAAACCGCAGGCGCCCAGCCTGGACGCATCGAGCTTGACGAAGGACTGCTCGCGCAAGACCTTGAGCGCGCCGTGCATGCGCTTGCGCAGTTCGGCGCGATCCTTCTTGAGCGGGATGATGGCCGCCAGAGCTTCGTCCGGATTACCCGGACGCAGGGTCTTGCCGAACACATCGGCCACCAGGATGGCATGGCCCGCACCGATGGTGGTGGCGGCGATTTCCAGCGCCTGCTGGCGCAGCCCGAAGTAATTGGGAACGCTCAGTACACCGGAGACCGGGGCTTGCGCCTTGTTGTAGAGGAGCACGCTTTCGTAATCGATGCCATCGGCGCTGTGGGCGATGGTCTCGATGCCGAGGTCGGTGACAGGAATGCCGAGCTTCTCGGCGATGGCGGCGGTGTTCCAGGACGTGGACATGGATGGAGGCTCCTTTGGTTGGCAAACGTCGCCGGGCGTGGAGACCAGGCGACGCTCAGGAAACTTTTGTTTGGCGCGAATGCGGACAATCATTGCTGCGAGGCCGCGCTGTTGACGCCGCCGCCATGCCCTTGCCTTGACCGCATGTGGGCAGCAATGTTCGCACAAACAGTGCATTTCTGCAGAAGGCCAGACCAATGAGGCTCGAAAAAATGCGAGGTGCGCCCCTACAAAATCCATACAAGTCACATGGAGATGCCCGCCAACTTGACTTTTACTTGCGAGCAATGGATTCTTGCCCGACCCCATCGGCAGACCTCTTCCATACAACGACCAACACAAGAGTTTCCATGAACGACCATTCCGATTTGCCTGACGCCGCCGTCCCTCCTCCGTCTGCATCCAATGAGCCGGGCACCTTTGCCACCGCCCTGCGCGATTCTGCCGATCACCGTGCACCACAGGCGTTTTCCTTCAGCGGGCGCGGTTCCGAATATTTCCGTATCTGGATCGTCAATCTGCTGCTGTCCGTGGTGACGCTGGGCATCTATTCCGCCTGGGCCAAGGTGCGCCGACTGCGCTACTTCTACGACAACACCTCGGTGGCCGGGGCCAGCTTCGACTATCACGGCAATCCCGTGGCCATCCTCAAGGGACGCATCCTGGCCGTGGTACTGCTGGTGGCTTACCAGCTCGCCGGCTACATCAACATCCTGCTTGGCCTGATCGCCGCGCTGATCCTCATGTTGGCCAGCCCCTGGCTGATCTGGCGCAGCCTGCAATTCAAGCTCTACAACACCAGCTATCGCGGCATCCGCTTCGGTTTTCGCGGCAGCTTCGGCGGTGCCTTCAAGAACTTCCTGCTGTGGCCGATGATCGGCGTCTTCAGCGTGGGGCTGCTCATGCCGATGGCGGCACAGCGCTTCAAGCGCTTCCAGCACAATGAGACGCGCTTCGGCTCCACCCACTTCTCCTTCCATGGTTCAGTCGGCGCGTTCTACCTGGCCTACCTGGCCGGCATCGGTGGCTGGATCGCCGGCTCGGCGCTCATCGTCATCAGCTTTGGCGGCATGGCCTTGTTCCGGGCGATCGAGTCGGGCGCAGGTTCGATCCTGGCCTTCGCGCTCATGCTGCTGGCCCTCTACGTCTGGTCCTTCCTGATCATTCCGCTGTGTCTGACGCTGCTGCAGAACCTGGTCTGGAACAATACCCGCCTGGGTGAACATCGCTTCCAGAGCCGCATGCGCTGGGGCCGCACGGCCGTCATCCTGCTGACCAACGTGCTGGGCATTGCCGTGACGCTGGGCCTGTTCACGCCCTTCGCGCAGGTACGCATGATGCGCTATCGCATCGAGTCGGTTACCTTGCTGCCGGCAGGCAGCCTGGACGACTTCATCGCTTCCAGCGAATCGCCCGGCTCGGCGACCGGCGAGGGCCTGGGCGATCTGCTCGACTTCGACCTGTCGATGTAAGCCATGACAGTCTCGGCTTCCTATTACGATGGCAAGACCTCGAGACGCTACCTGGTCACGCTCACCGTCAGCGATGGCGTGGCGCAGGTCCGCGGGGAGGTGGAGCGGGATTGCCCGATTGCCGGGTTGCACGTTTCCGAGCGCCTGAACCGCGCGGCGCGCAAGGTCAGCTTCCCCGATGGTGCCTATCTGGAGATCATCGATGGCGCGGCCTTCAGCGCCTTGCTGCGCGGGATCGGCCAGCGCGATTCACTGGTGGTGCGGCTGCAGCAGAGCTGGTTCCACGCACTGACGGCCTGCGCGGTCCTGGTGGCGGTGGTGGTCCTGAGCTACCTCTATCTGCTGCCGCTGGCGGCCCAGGGCATCACCGCCATGCTGCCGGTGTCGGTGGATCGCCAGGTCGGACAGGACACGCTGGACTTCCTCGATAAGCGGGTGCTGTCACCCAGCCAGCTCGATGCGCACCGTGCGCAGGCCATCACGGCGCGCTTTCGCGCCTTGACGACGCCGCTGCCGGATGCGCCCGATTACGAGATCGTGTTTCGCAAGAGCCGCATCGGGCCCAATGCCTTCGCCCTGCCCTCCGGGCAGATCGTGGTCACTGACGAGATCGTGCAGTTGCTGGACGATGATGATGCCCTCATGGGGGTATTGGCCCACGAACTGGGCCATGTGCACCGCCGCCACCTGATGCGGCGACTGATCCAGAGTTCGGCCATTGCCGCCATGGCCACCGCTCTGTTTGGCGATGTCTCGGCGGTGCTGGCCAACATCCCTACGGTGTTGCTGGATCTGAAGTATTCGCGCGACATCGAACGCGAGGCCGATGATTACGCCATTGCCATGTTCAAGGCCAATGGCCTGCCGCGTCAGAAGCTGGCGCTGGTGTTCGAGAAGCTGGGAGAGATGGACAAGGATGGCCAGGCCGCGCGTTATCTCTCCAGCCACCCGGCCAATGAGGAACGCATCGCACATATCCTCGGCTCGCGCTGAGGACCAAGGCCTGTTCCCATGAAATCTACGAGTAGATTCAACGTGACCAGGCCCTAAGGCCTGGCCTCTCCCGGGCTCTCGCCGCCCTCCACCAGTGCCTTGAGTGAGTCCAGCACCAGCCCGTTGCTGCGGATCCAGTCCTGCCCGCTGCGCTCACTGATGGCATCCTCCTGGTCCGGTGCGGACAGGTCGATGATCTCGCTCTCCAGGGCCTCGATCGACACGGCGGTTGCAAACGCCTTGACCACAGGCCGGGTGAGATCCTTCTGGTTCTGGCGAATGACCAGCGCAGTACGGCCAGAACGCAGCTTGACGATGGACCCGACGGGATAGATGCCCAGCGTCTTGACGAAGGTCAGGAAGATGGGACGATCGAAGTGCCCCTGCCAGGTCGCCATGCGGGCCAGTGACTCGGCTGGATCCCAGGCGGACTTGTAGGTGCGATCGGAGGTGACGGCGTCGTACACGTCGCACACGGCGGCCATGCGCGAATACAGGCCGATCTGGTTGCCCTGCTGGCGCCCCGGGTAACCGGTGCCATCGACCTTTTCGTGATGATGCAGGCACACGTCGAGAACATAGTCCGGTACGTCGGCGAAGCCGCTCAGGTATTCATAACCCAGCGTGGGGTGGCGCTGGATGATACGAAATTCCTGGTCGGTCAGCTTGCCCGGCTTGTTCAGTACCTCCAGCGGAATAAAGGCCTTGCCCACGTCATGCAGGTAGCCGGACAGTCCGGCTTCCTTGCAGGCCGTGCTGTCCATGCCCAGGGTGCGCGCCAGAGCCACCATCATGGTACAGACGGCGATGGAGTGCAGGTAAGTGTATTCATCGGCGCGCTTGAGGCGGATGATGCTGAGCAGGGCGTTCGAATTGCGCGTGACCGAGGCGGCGATTTCCTCCACCAGGTCCTGGCATTTCTCGACATCCAGGGTCTTGCCCAGACGGGCCTGCCGGAACATCTGCCGGGTCGATTCCTTGGCACTCTCGTAAAGCCGCAAGGCTTCGTTGAGTTCATTGCGATACTCCTCCTCCGCAGTGACCGGCGCAGGCGGCGCAACGGCCACGTCCGCGATGGGCTGGTGAGCAATGACATCGCGCCCCAGTGACAGATCGATCCAGCAGAATTCGAAGCCGGCACTGCGCGCCCGGCTTACGTCGGCTGCGTGCTCGATCTTGAACTTGCTGCGCCAGAAGGGATGCTCGATCCATGAGCCATCGAAGCCGGAGAAATACATCCCCACGGCCAAGTCGTTGATGCTGATTTTTTTGAGTTGTGCCATCTGCATTTGAGAAAAGGTGCATTGCCGCGATGCTGCCTCGGGCTGTTGCGCGACTGTATTACATCTTCAGCGGCTTGATTAGCAGCAATTTTCTGACGACACCTATTAAAGAAAACACCTAATCTCAAACGATGCCACGACGGCACAGGGTGTCGGCTGCCACGGCAACAGGCAAGGGATGGCCCGACAGAAAAACAAAAACCCGGGGCGCTGGCGCGGCCCGGGTTGGCAGATGAAGCTGGCGCAGTGAGTGCGAACTCAGTGACGCTGCTCGTCCTGCGACATGCTCGACAAACCCGAATAGAGGCTGCAGCAATGCGGCGCACCACGGTGCGATCCGGTGTCGAGCTCGCTGGAGTCGTTGAGAAAATCAACCAGCTTGCGATAGAGTTGTGCGAAGTAGCGCATGACTTACCCCCTTTCACTAATGACTGATGGCAGGTCCCGAAGGTTTTTCCGCCAGTGCCGGTCTGTCCATGGTCCTGATTCATACGGCCGGCACGAACCGTATAAATTGTTTATATTATTTATTCTATGTGCAGGACGGCCGGACGTCCATCAGGATTTCTCTGACATCGCTGTGGTTGTTGCGCGTAGTCATCACTTCAGCATCACCTACATGCCCTCCGCATGTGTCTGCAACCATCCCCGGAAAGCCGCCATGGCAGCGGTTTGCGGCCGTGACTTCAGGCGCGTGAGCCAGTAGGCACCCAATACGATGCGCTGCCCGAAGGGACAGAGCAGGCGCCCCTGCCGCAGTTCGCGCTCGAACATCAGTACCGGCAGCAAGGCCACTCCCGCCTCTTGCGCAGCGGCCTCGGCCAGCGCCAGCGAGGAATCAAATACGAAGCCGCGCAAGGGCGGGCAAGGCACACCGGCTGCCGCAAACCAGCGGCGCCACTCATCGCTGCGATAGGAGCGCAGCAAGGTCTCGGCCGCCAGGTCGGAGGGCGCGCGCAAGCGCGCGGCGATCTCGGGGGCACACATCGGGGCCAGCGGCGCTTCGAACAAACGTTCAGCCTCGGTGCCGTGCCACGCACCATCGCCAAAACGGATCGCGTAATCGAGCCCCTCCCCGGCCAGGTCCACACGATTGTTGTTGGTGAGCAGGCGCAGATCCACGAAGGGATGCTGCTGCTGGAATTCACGCAGGCGCGGCATCAGCCAGCCCACGGCGAAAGTACCCACCACACCGACGGTGAGGACCTCGCGGCGGCGGCCATCTTCGAACTGGGCCAGCACGTCGGCAATGCGCCCGAAGGACTGCGCCACCACCGGCAGCAGCGCCAGCCCCTCATCGGTCAACGCCAATCCGCGCGGCAGACGACGAAACAGCGCCACGCCCAGACGCTGTTCCAGGTTCTTGACCTGCATGCTCACGGCGGTCTGGGTCACGCTCAATTCCTCGGCGGCGCGGGTGAAGGAGAGGTGGCGGGCCGAGACTTCGAAGGCACGCAGCGCATTGAGGGGCAGGTACATGGGATTTCCTGGCATCAGTTTTTCTTGGGCTTGCACCCAATTATCGTGAATTGTGAGCGCCACGACTACTGCCTATGATGCAGCCCTGTTGCCATCATTCATCGAGGAGAATCCATGTCTGGACGACGTCACTTCCTGTCCGTTGCCGCCCTGACCACGGCCGGCCTGATCAGCCGCAGCTGGGCGGCCGCACCACAAGTTGCAAGTAAAACTGTGGACTCATCCACACTCACCGATACCCTGTCGCGGCTGGAAGCCGACATCGGCGGCCGCCTGGGCGTTTCGCTGGTGGATACTGCCGGTGCTCGCCACTGGGGCTATCGTGCCGATGAGCGCTTCCCCATGTGCAGTACCTTCAAGTTCCTTGCGGCAGCCGCCGTGTTGCACCGCGTGGATCAGGGCAAGGAGCAGTTGAGCCGGCGCATCGTTTATCACCAGAAAGACCTGGTCCCCTACTCGCCCACGACGGGCAAGCACACCGGCGGCGCCGGCCTGTCGATGGCGCAGTTGTGCGAAGCGGCCATGACCCTCTCGGACAATACCGCCGCCAACCTCATGCTGGCCAGCATGGACGGTCCGGCCGGCCTGACGCGATTCGTGCGCACGTTGGGCGATGATCTCACCCGGCTGGATCGCAATGAGCCCACGCTCAACGAAGCCGTCCCTGGCGACCCTCGCGATACCACGACCCCGGCCGCGATGACCGCCGACCTGCGCCGGCTGCTGCTGGACGATGCGCTTGCTCCGGCCTCGCGCCAGCAGCTCACGCAGTGGCTGGTGGCCAACCGGACCGGCGACCAGCGTGTGCGCGCCGGCCTGCCGGCGGGCTGGAAGGTCGGCGACAAGACCGGTACCGGGCGCCTGGGCACGGCCAACGATGTGGGGGTGGTGTGGACCGACAAGGGCGCACCGCTGCTGTTTGCCGTCTACCTGACCGAAAACGCCGCCACCGATGCGCGGCGCGATGCGGTGCATGCGGAAGTGGGTCGCCTGATCGGCCAACTCATGCGCTGAGAAACGGCCAGCCCTTCAAGCGGCGAAGCTGAACGAGACCGCGCCGATGCCCTCGAGCGCCGCCGCCACCAGCCGCCCTCCCCGCGCCAGCTGCAGGCCGGTGCAGGAGCCGGTGGTGATGATCTGCCCGCCACGCCAGGGCTGGCCACGGCGCGCGCAATGCAGCGCCAGCCAGCCCAGCATGGTCCACAGCTCGGCCGGATTGCCGCCGGTGGTACGGATGATTCCCTGGCCGTCGATGTGCAGGCCGGCCACGATCTGGCGCAACGAAAGCGTGGCAGGCAGCGGCTGGGCGGCACCGATGATGAGTGCACCGTGGCTTTGCAGGTCGGCCATGCCGGCCCAGGGATTGGTACAGGGCGGATGTCCCAGGCGCGTCTCCACCACTTCGATGGCCGGCAGGATGGCATCGAAGACCGTGCGCAGCTCGGCTTCATCCGGCTCTTGCTCGCCGGGATCGTAATCGCGCCCGACCCGCAGGGCCAACTCCACTTCCAGCCCGCGCATGCGCCATTGCGGCCCGCGCAGTTCGCTTCCGGATGCCACGATGCCCGAAGCCGGCAGCGCTGCACAGCCGGGCAGGCTGCCATCACCCTTGCTGCCGACCTTCCAGCCGCCCACCGGACCCAGGCGCAGCAATTGCGCGTCCTGCACGGCATAGGCGGTCTCGGCATCACCCACGGCCAGGCGGCGCCAGTCCAGGGCCAGGCCACTGTGGCGGGCGTCGAGCAGAAGTTGGGTGGCGGCAGCGATGTGCATGCGGAAAATCTCCGGAACAGAAGGGAAGGCAGCGCGCATTGTACTGGCTGCCAGCGCACTCCGACCAGGATGCCGATAATGGCGGGAGCGCTTGACTTGGAGCGCACTCCAACTTCTAGACTGGCTGCCATGACAACTTCTCTCACCATTGCCCAGGCGTCCGAGGCCACTGGCCTGTCGGTGCATACCCTGCGCTACTACGAACGCATCGGCCTGCTCGACCCGGTGGAGCGGCGCGACAACCGCCATCGCCGCTACACCCAGGAAGACCTGAACTGGATCGCCTTCTTGAAAAAGCTCAAGGCCACCGGCCTGCCGGTACGCGCCATGCTGCGCTATGCCGAGCTACGCCGCATCGGCAATACGGTGGAAAGCGTCAGCCAGCGCCGTGCCATGCTGCAGGCGCATACGCTGTGCGTACAAGATACCCTGGCCGAGTTGCAGGAGAACCTGGCGGTCCTGCAGCACAAGCTGGCCCTGTATGACGACCTGGAGCAGCAAGTACGCGCTGCACTGCCCGCCTCTGCTGGCGACAAGGCCGCCGCTCCCCAACCCGAAAGGATGACACCATGACGCAACCCCACACCTCGCACCTGCCAGCGCAATCACCCGTCGGCACCCGCCGCCTGGGCAGCAACGGCCCGCTGGTCTCGGCCATCGGCCTGGGCTGCATGGGCATGAGCGATTTCTATGCGCAGCGCGACGACGCCGAATCCCTGGCCACCATCGACCGCGCCCTCGAACTGGGCATCAACCTGCTCGACACGGCCGACATGTATGGCCCCTACACCAACGAAGAACTGATCGGCCGCGCCCTCCAAGGCCGCCGCGACAAGTTCTTCATCGCCACCAAGTTCGGCATCCGGCGCGATCCGGCCCATCCATCTGCACGCGGCGTGGATGGCAGCCCGGCCTATATCCGCCAGGCCGTGGAGGGCAGCCTCAAGCGCCTGGGCATCGAGACCATCGACCTCTACTACCAGCATCGCATCGATCCGAACACGCCCATCGAGACCACCATGGGTGCGCTGGCGGACCTGGTGCAGGCCGGCAAGATCCGCTACATCGGCTTGTCCGAAGCCTCCTCGGCCACTCTGGAGCGCGCCCACCGGGTACACCCGGTGACGGCCCTGCAGAGCGAATATTCCTTGTGGACGCGCGATCCTGAAACGGATGTGCTGGCCACCTGCCGCGCGCTGGGCATCGGCTTCGTGGCCTACAGTCCGCTGGGACGGGGCTTCCTGACCGGTGCGTTGCAGCGCTTCGAGGATCTGGCCGAGGATGATTTCCGCCGCACCAATCCGCGCTTCCAGGGCGAGAATTTCGCCCGCAACCTGCGGCTGGTGGCACAAGTGAAGGAAATGGCAACGCAGCACGGCTGCACACCGAGCCAGCTGGCACTGGCCTGGGTGATGGCGCAGGACCCGCACGTCGTGCCCATTCCCGGCACCAAGCGTCGCCGCTATCTGGAAGAAAACGCGGGCGCGTTTTCGGTGAAGCTTTCTTCCGAAGATCTGCAGGCGCTGGAGGCGGTCTTCCCGCGCGGCGCGGCCGCCGGCGAGCGTTACACCGAAGCCAGCATGCAGATGCTCAACCTCTGAAGGCTGAGGCGAGCGCCGCCCGCCGCCAGTCTCAGTGGTCGCTGCTGGCCGCCGGATGCAGAGCCAGCGGCACGAAGGTATTGGTGGCGGTATCGTGCGCCAGGATGGAGCCGGTCTCGATGTCGTAGACCCAGCCATGCAGTCCCAGGCGGCCCTGTGCCAGCGCCACCGCCACCGAAGGATGGGTGCGGATGTTGTTGAGCTGGGCGATCACGTTCTCGCGCACCATGCCATCGATGCGATCCTTCTCGGTCTCGTGGTGACGCGATTCATTGATCATCCGCGCGGCATCGGTATGGTGCAGCCAGTTGCGTACCGCCGGCATGTGGTCCAGGCAGGCACAGGTGGCCACCGCCGTCATGGCGCCACAATCGGAGTGACCGCAGATGACGATGTCCGACACCTTCAGCTGTGCCACAGCATACTCCACGGTCGCACTGACGCCGCCCGGCTCGGGGCCGAAGGAGGGCACGATGTTGCCGGCATTGCGGATGACGAACAGGTCGCCCGGTTCGCGCTGGGTCACCAGTTCGGGCACCATGCGGCTGTCGGAGCAGGAGATGAACAGCGCCTTGGGGGTCTGCCCGGTCGCCAGGCTCTTGAACAACTCTTTACGGGAAGGAAAGACATCCTGCTGGAAACGCAGGAAGCCATTGATGATGTCGCGCATGGGGGAATGGCCTTGATTCTCGATGAAGATGGACGCCCGGCGTCCGCGTGAGCCGGATCATATCATCGGCGCTTGCAGCGGCCGCGACGCACAATGATGAACGTCATCAGGAATAACGCCGTCTTGTTAAATTTGATCAAGATATCGCCAAATTACTACAGATTTTGCTCCTGTCCGCTGATAAAATTGCCGGATCGAAACTCGCTGGTGTGCAAGGCACGGGCGCTTTCGAGGTGTTTGAAGGGCAGTTGGGCTGCCCTTGTCGATATCAACAATTCGGGGAAACAACTATGTTCAGCAGGTATGTCACGACCGTGGCGGCAGTCGCCATGGCAACGGCGCTCGGGGGTTGCGCCACAGAGAATTCACGCAGTCTGCCGGTGGCCCAGGTGGCCAGCGCCAAGCAGGTGTACCAGGGGGCGCGCAGCCCGATCGCCGTCGGCAAGTTCGATAACCGCTCCAGCTATCTGCGCGGCATCTTCTCGGATGGCGTGGACCGTCTGGGCGGACAGGCCAAAACCATCCTGATCACCCATCTGCAGCAGAGCAACCGCTTCTCCGTGATGGACCGCGACAACATGGGCGAACTGGCCCAGGAAGCCAAGCTGAACAAGCAGACCCAGTCCCTCAAGGGCGCCAACTACGTGGTCACCGGTGATGTCACCGAGTTCGGCCGCAAGGAAACCGGCGATCGCCAGCTGTTTGGCATTCTCGGTCGTGGCAAGTCACAGGTGGCCTATGCCAAGGTCAACCTGAACATCGTGGACGTGAACACCTCGCAGGTGGTGTACTCGTCGCAGGGCGCAGGCGAATACAGCCTGGACAACCGCGAGATCATCGGCTTCGGCGGCACCGCCAGCTATGACTCCACGCTCAATGGCAAGGTACTCGACCTGGCCATCCGCGAAGCGGTGCAGAACCTGGTCACCGGCATCGATTCCGGCGCATGGAAGCCCTGACTCCCCAACACGAACGCAAGAGACCGACCATGATGAACAAGAAGCTCGCTGCCGGGTTCGCCCTCGGCCTGGCGCTGGCCCTCTCCGGCTGCGCCAAACACCAGCAGAAGTCCCTCTACGGCTGGGGCAATTATCAGGACCAGCTGTACGAACACTTCAAGACGGAAGGCAACGGCAATGAAGCCGAGATCGCCGCGCTGGAAGAAAACCTGCAGAAGATGCGCGCCAACAACGAGGCCGTGCCGCCGGGCTACCACGCCCACCTGGGCATGCTGTATGCCTCCATCGGCAAGGAAGACCAACTGGTCCAGGAACTGCAGACCGAAAAGGCGCTGTTCCCGGAATCGGCACCGTATATGGACTTCCTGATGCGCAACTACAAGAAGGGACTGAGCAAATGATGATCAACAAATTCAAGGCACTGGGCGCCCTGCTGCTGGTCCTGCTGGCCTCGGGCTGCGCCACCCACAAACAGCAACCGTATGACTACGCCGAATTCAAGGCGGCGCGTCCGGCCTCGATCCTGGTGCTGCCACCGATGAACAGCTCTTCCGAAGTCATCGCTCCCTACGGCATGCTCGCGCAGGCCACGCTACCCTTGGCGGAATCGGGTTACTACGTGATCCCGGTCTCCCTGGCGGCGGAGACCTTCAAGCAGAACGGCCTGGCCAACGCCGCCGACATCCACGAGGTGCCGGTCAAGAAGCTGCATGACATCTTCGGTGCCGACGCTGCGCTGTACATCAACATCACCGACTACGGCACCTCCTACAAGGTGGTGCAGAGCGATACGGTGGTGGCCGCCGATGCCAAGCTGGTCGACCTGCGTTCGGGCAAGACGCTGTGGCAGGGCTCGGCCAGCGCCTCCAGCGCGGAGCAGCGCCAGAACCAGAACAATGGCCTGTTGGGCATGCTGATCTCGGCCGTGGTCAACCAGATCATCAGCACCACCACCGATGCCAGCTACAAGATGGCCAGCGTCACCAGCAACCGCCTGCTGCGCGCGGGCAGCACCAACGGACTGTTGTATGGTCCGCGTTCACCGCAGTACCAGAAGGACTGAGTCCAAAGCCCCTCGCAGCGCTTGCGCAAGCAAGTCCTGCAGAGGGCAATGACGCCGCTGCGCAGCATCACCGCAGCGGCGTTTTTTACGTACGTAGCAGTCTCAAGCGGACGCCAGCTGATATTTGCGGATCTTGTCGTAAAGCGTCTTCTTCGGGATGCCCAGCCGCTCCGCGGCCTGCGCGACACTGCCCTCGCTCTCCCTGAGCGCCGTGGCGATCATCCCGGCCTCGAATTGCTCCACCTGTTCCGGCAGGGACAGCGTCAAGGACGCCGAGCCCCCCACGGCAGCGATCTGTTCCACTCCCAATACCCAGCGGTCGGCAAAGTTGCGCAGTTCGCGCACATTGCCCGGCCATTCGCGCTGCTGCCATTGCTGCATCTGCGCCGCCGTCCAGGCCGGTATCTCTCGCCGGTAGCGCATCGCGGCCGCCTGGCAGAAATGCGCCAGCAACAGCGGGATATCACTGCCACGCTGGTTCAAGGCCGGCAGGTCGATGGAAACCACGCCGATACGGTAATACAGGTCTTCACGGAACTGTCCCTCGGCGGAGAGCTTGAGCAGATCGACCTTGCTGGCCGCCACCACCCGGCAATCAATGGCCACGGACTCGTTGCCGCCCAAGCGTTCCAGGCGCCGCTCCTGCAGCACGCGCAAGAGCTTGACCTGCAACGCCAGCGGCATGCTCTCGATTTCATCGAGGAAGAGCGTGCCGCCATGCGCATATTCCAGCTTGCCGATGCGGCGCTTCTGGGCACCAGTGAAGGCCCCGGCCTCATGACCGAAGATCTCGCTCTCGAACACCGTTTCCGGCAAGGCCCCGCAGTTCAGCGCCACGAAGGGGCCCTTGCGGGCACTGGCGGCATGCAGCTGGCGCGCCACCACTTCCTTGCCGCTGCCGGTCTGGCCATTGATGAGCACATCCACATCGGCCGGACCGAGGCTGCGGATGAGCGTACGCACCCGCTCGATGGCAGGTGACTGGCCCACCAGCGGCGGCAGCTCCGGGTCGTGCGCCCAGGCCTCGCGCAGGCGGCGGTTTTCCAGGACCAGACTGCGCTTCTCCTGGGCGCGCAGGGCGATCTCGAGCAGACTGTCCGAACCGAAGGGCTTCTCCACGAAGTCATAGGCCCCGGCACGCATGGCCTCCACCGCCATGCTGACATCGCCATGACCGGTCACGACGATCACCGGCAGGTCCGGATCGATCTGCATGACATGGGTCAGCACCTGCAAACCGGACCAGCCAGGCAGGCGTACATCGGTCACCAGCACGCCCGGGAAATCGCGGGTCAGCAGCGGCAGGGCCTCTTCGGCGCTGGCGCAGGCGCTCACCGTAAAGCCCTCCAGCTCCAGTGCCTGGGCCGTGGCGCGGCGCACCGCCTGTTCATCTTCGATCAGCAGGGCGCTGGGGGCAGCGGCGTGTTTATCCATCAGATCCATTCTCCGTCTTCAGCAGGGGCAGGCGCACCACGAATTCCGCGCCGCCTTGTTCATGATTATGCGCACTCAGTTGACCGTTCATGGCCTGCACGATGGAGGACGAAATCGCCAGTCCCAAGCCCAGCCCCTTGCTCGACGACTTGGTCGTGAAGAAGGGCTCGAACAGATGCGGCACGACCTCGTCGGCAATGCCCGCGCCGGAATCGCGAATGCGCAGCACTGCCTGCTGGCGTGCCGTATCGACCTCCAGCATCACGCAGACACACTTGCGGGGCGCCTCCTCGACCGCATCGAGGGCATTGCGCAAGAGATTGACGATGACCTGCTCGGTGCGCACCGCGTCTCCGGTCACCTGCACGGTCAGCGGCATGTCGATGCGGGTTTCCACTTCCTGCTTCTGGAAGTCGCTGGAAAGCAGCCGTACCGAGGTCTCCACGGCCTGGCGCAGGTCGACCACCGCCACGGCCTGGCCGCTCTTGCGCGCAAACCCCTTCAACTGGCCGATGATCTTGCCCATGCTGACACTGGCATGGCTGATGTGTTCCAGGTTCTCGGCCACCTGGGCGGTCTGACCCCGCGCCAGGAATTTCACCGAGTTGTCGGCAAAGGCTCGGATGGCCGCCAAAGGCTGGTTCAGTTCATGCGTCATGCCCGCCGCCATCTGGCCCAGCATGGCCAGCTTGCCGGCCTGCACCAGCTCGTCCTGGGTAGTGCGCAACAGGCTCTCGGTCTGCTGCAGCTTGGCGTACTTGGCCGCGATGGCCTGGTTGGCCGCGGTCAGTTCCCCGGTACGCTGGGCGATCTTCTGGTCCAGTTCCTCGGCAGCACGGCGCAGGGCGTTGCGCGAGGCCAGTCGTTCCTGCAAGCGGCGCCGGTGCTGGTACCAGGCCAAGAGCGAGATGGCCAGCGCCAGCATCAACAGTGCCGCCGCCATGGTCGACTGCATCGCGGACCGCTGCATGCGTGCCTTTGACGGAAACAGCATCAACTTCCATCCCAGCCGCCCCACCGGGCGCGACACGTGCATGCCGAATCCGCGCTGCAAGGCCGGCGGCAGGGTCGTCACCGGCGTGATGGGCAGGTCCGCATACTGGTGGGTGCCCGCCAGCTCGCGCTGCACCGGTGCGCTCAGGGCTTGCAGGCTGTGGTACTTCCATTCGGGACGATTGCTCAGAAACACCACGCCGCCGGCATCAGTGAGCGTGATCGGATCATTGCTGCTGCGCCAGGTATGCTCAAACTCCGCCAGGTCCACCTTGACCACCATCACGCCGATGGGCAGGTCGCCCTCGGCCTGATCCTGGCGCCGAAAGATCGGCTGGGCGATGAAGTAGCCCGGTTCGCTGGAGATGTTGCCGATGCCGTAGAAGCGCCCAGCCCGCCCCTGGATGGCTTCGCGGAAGTAGGGGCGGAAACCGAAGTCGCGCCCGACATAACTGAATTCCTCATCCCAGTTGCTGGAGGCCAGCGTCACGCCGTGACGGTTGAGCATGAAGATATTGACCGCACGCGACTGTTGCTGGATGGTCTTGAAGGCGCGATTGAGGCGGTCCACCGACAGCGCATCCTCGGGATGCTGCAAGACCTGGCGCACATCGGACTGGAAGCCCAGCGCAAAGGGCAAGGCTTCATATTTCTGCAGGATCGATTCCAGATCCAGCGCGGCAATCTGCAACTGCGCGGCGGCCAGGGCCTGCTGGTCGCTCTCGGCCCGGCCCAGCGCCACGCGATAGGTCAACCCGCAGACCAGCAGGGTGGCCGCCAGGAACAGAGTCAGGATCAGCAGATTTCGTCGTGCGCGCATGAAGAGAACGGAAGAAAACAGCGCGGCGCCCCGCAGGGCGCCGCGTTGAAGGCATCATCATAACGCGCCGCGCGCCACCGCAGGCAGTGGCGCAACGGCGGGCACGATCAGGCCGGCTTGTGCAGCTTGCCGGCAGCGGCAGCGGCGTCGCCGTGCTCGTCGTCCGGGTTCATGGAGACATCGCCCTTGAGGTGACCGTCACGTTGCGGATCCGGCATGCGCAGGCTGATGATCAGCGCCACCAGGCACAGTGCACTGACGTACCAGTAGAAGGCCGATTCCACCCCCGCCGACTTCAGCGACAGCGCCACGAATTCGGCCGAACCGCCGAAGATGGCATTGCCCACCGCATAAGACAGGCCCACGCCCAGGGCGCGCACTTCCGGCGGGAACATCTCGGCCTTGATCAGGCCGCTGATGGAGGTGTAGAAGCTGACGATGGTCAGCGCCAGAATCGCCAGCGCCATGGCCACGCCGGGGCTGCTGACGTCTTTCAGGAAGTGCAGGATGGGGAAGGTACCGATCATGCCGAAGAAGGCGAAGCACAGCATGGAGTTGCGGCGGCCGATCTTGTCGGAGAGGGCACCGAAGATCGGTTGCAGGATCATGTAGACGAACAGCGCGCCGGTCATGACACCATTGGCCATCTTCGGGTCCATGCCGGCGGTGTTGACCAGATACTTCTGCATGTAGGTGGTGAAGGTGTAGAACATCAGCGAGCCGCCGGCGGTGAAGCCCACCACGTTCAGGAAGGCGCGCTTGTGCTGCAGCAAGCCCTTGAGGGTACCGGCTTCCTTCTTCTTGCGGGCACCGGCCGAAGAGGTCTCGGCCAGCGAGCTGCGCAGATACATCGCCACCAGCGCACCGACCGCGCCCAGCACGAAGGGAATGCGCCAGCCCCAGGCCATCAGCTCGGCCTTGGTCAGCCACTGCTGCATGGCGAACAGCACCAGCACGGCCAGCAGCTGGCCACCGATGAGCGTCACGTACTGGAAGGAGGCGAAGAAGCCACGGCGGCCATTGGGCGCCACTTCACTCATGTAGGTCGCCGAGGTGCCATATTCACCGCCCACCGACAGGCCCTGGAACAGGCGCGCCAAGAGCAGCAGCGCCGGCGCCCAGGCACCGATGGTGGCATAGGTCGGCAGGACGGCCACGGCCAGCGAGCCGCCGCACATCATCAGTACCGAGATCAGCATGGAGGTCTTGCGGCCATGCTTGTCGGCGATGCGACCGAACAGCCAGCCGCCGATGGGACGCATCAGGAAACCGGCCGCGAACACGCCGGCGGTATTCAACAACTGGGTGGTCGGATCGCCCTTGGGGAAGAAGGCCGGTGCGAAATAGATCGCACAGAAGGAATAGACGTAGAAGTCGAACCATTCCACCAGGTTGCCGGAAGAGGCGCCGAGGATGGCGAAGATGCGCTTGCGGTATTCAGCAGCGCTCAAGGGCGTGGTTTGCGCATGGCTTTGCGGGGTGACACTCATGGATATCTCCTGTGATGGCCACAGTCCGGTCCGGCGGACAGGACCTGCGGCGGGTCATCTTGCTTTGATGGAACCGGAACAAGGCATAACGCAGAGGCCAGCAGGACCAGGCGCGTGAAGACGATGCAGAGAGCGCATCAGGTGTCTGTCTCCGTGTTTGCTTTTTTGTTTTGAGCTTCATATTGCAGGCTTCGTGCCAGCATGAAAAACACGGCAAAAAAATCGCAAGCCATTGATTTCAAACGATTTTATTTAATCCAATCCAAACAGCTCCGCAAACCCGGTGCGGATTCCCGGAATGCTGCTGCGCGACATGTGCGGAAATCCATCCAAACCATCGGCTGGTGCCACGCTCGCCCGGGCCCAATGAAAAGCGGCGCATGTCTTTCGACATGCGCCGCTTTCACGGTCTTGCTGAGCCGGCTTGAGCCGTGGACTGACGCTGCGATCAGCGCTCCGACAGGGCATCCATGACGCACAGGGCGGTCATGTTGATGATGCGGCGCACCGTCGCCGACGCGGTCAGGATGTGGACCGGCTTGGCGCAACCCAGCAGGATGGGGCCAATGGCCACGCCGTTGCCCGATGCCGTCTTGAGCAGGTTGTAGGCGATGTTGGCGGCGTCGATATTGGGCATGACCAGCAGGTTGGCGTCGCCCTTCAAGGGCGAGTCCGGAATCACGGCGTTGAGCAGCTTGGAATCGAGCGCGGTATCGCCGTGCATTTCGCCATCGACTTCCAGGTCCGGCGCGATTTCGCGCAGGATGGCCAGGGCGTCGCGCATCTTGCGAGCCGATTCGCTGTTGCTGGAACCGAAGTTCGAATGCGACAGCAGCGCCGCACGCGGATGCAGGCCGAAGCGACGCATTTCCTCGGCGGCCAGCATGGTGATTTCGGCCAGCTCGCGGGCGTTGGGGTTCTCGTTGACGTGGGTATCGACCATCACCAGCTGGCGATTGGGCAGGATCACCGCATTCATCGCCGCATAGACGTTGACGCCTTCACGCTTGCCCAGCACCTGATCGATGTAGTGCAGGTGCAGTTGGGTGGTGCCGTAGGTACCGCAGATGAGACCGTCGGCATCGCCCTTGTGAATGGCCATGGAACCGATCAGGGTGTGACGGCGGCGCATTTCCAGCTTGGCGTATTGCTCGGTGACGCCCTTGCGGCGCGACATTTCCAGGAAGGTCTGCCAGTAGTCGCGGTAGCGGTTGTCGAAATTGGGGTTGATGACCTCGAAGTCGGTACCGGCACGCAGGCGCAGGCCGAACTTCTTGATGCGCTGTTCCAGCACTTCCGGACGGCCCACCAGGATGGGCTTGGCCAGGTTTTCATCGACGATCACCTGCACCGCGCGCAGCACGCGCTCTTCTTCGCCTTCGGCGTAGACGATGCGCTTCTTGGCCTCGGCGGCCTTCTTGGCGACCTGGAAGATCGGACGCATGAAGGTACCGCTGTGGTAGACGAACTGTTCCAGCTTCTCGATGTAGGCATCCATGTCCTGAATCGGACGGGCGGCCACGCCCGAGCTCTCGGCGGCACGGGCCACGGCCGGCGCGATCTTGATCATCAGGCGCGGGTCGAAAGGCTTGGGAATGATGTATTCCGGACCGAAGGACAGGTTGGCGATGCCATAGGTCGAGGCCACGATATCGGACTGCTCGGCCTGGGCCAGCTCGGCGATGGCGTGGACGGTGGCGATCTCCATCTCGCGGGTGATGGTGGTGGCGCCGGAGTCGAGCGCACCGCGGAAGATGTAGGGGAAGCACAGCACGTTGTTGACCTGGTTCGGATAATCCGAACGGCCGGTGGCGATGATGGCGTCGTCACGCACGGCCATCACTTCTTCGGGCAGGATTTCCGGGGTCGGGTTGGCCAGGGCCAGCACCAGCGGACGGGCGGCCATCTGCTTGACCATCTCGGGCTTCAACACGCCGGCGGCGGACAGGCCCAGGAAGATGTCTGCATCCGGAATCACTTCGGCCAGGGTGCGGGCGTCGGTTTCGCGGGCGAAACGTTCCTTGTCCGGGTCCATCAGTTCCTTGCGGCCCTTGTAGACCACGCCGGCCAGGTCGGTAACGAAGATGTTCTCGATCGGGAAGCCGAGGTCGACGATCAGGTCCAGGCAGGCCAGCGCGGCCGCACCGGCGCCGGAGACCACCAGCTTGACGTCCTTGATGTCCTTGCCAACGACCTTCAGGCCGTTGAGGATGGCGGCGCCGACGATGATGGCGGTACCGTGCTGGTCATCGTGGAAGACCGGGATCTTCATCTTCTCGCGCAGCTTGCGCTCGATGTAGAAGCATTCGGGCGCCTTGATGTCTTCCAGGTTGATGCCGCCGAAGGTCGGCTCCAGGGCCGCGATCACGTCGATCAGCTTGTCCGGGTCGGTTTCGTTGATTTCGATGTCGAAGACGTCGATGCCGGCGAACTTCTTGAACAGCACGCCCTTGCCTTCCATGACTGGCTTGGACGCCAGCGCACCGATGTTGCCCAGGCCCAGCACGGCGGTACCGTTGGTGATGACGGCCACCAGGTTGCCACGGGCGGTATAGCGGAAGGCGTTGAGCGGGTCGGCGACGATTTCTTCGCAGGCCGCAGCCACGCCCGGAGAATACGCGAGGGAGAGATCACGCTGGTTGGTCAGCAGCTTGGTGGGCGTGACCGCGATCTTGCCCGGGGTCGGAAACTCGTGGTAATCGAGCGCTGCCTGACGAAGTTGCTGACGCACTTCTTCTTTCTTACTGATCATCGAATCCATACTCTGTATTCTCTAGTTGACTTGCGAAGGGGGTCGATTCTAGCAGAGGTCGGCCCTCAATCATAGGCCGACCGCCCCATGCTGCCCCGCGCAAAGCCTTTTCCGGACTGGCTTTGCGGCAGGTCGACCGAAACCCGTGATGACCGCGAACATGGTCTTTCCGGGGCCAGATGACGACCGTTTGTCGCCTGATGTGCGCAGTTGCACGCAGCTTGATTTGCTGCACGAGAGGCTGCCACCGCCCCTGTCTGTCTGGTATTGGGGAAAACCCCTAGGCTTTGCGGCGCTGCGCGCTGACGCAACTGCAGCAAGACGCGAGGCCAAGTTGCGCTGCATCGCAACATCCCCTGTCGCGCCGATATTGTGCGACTGAAGCCGTGACGGATTGGTTACAATCGCGCCATGCTTTCCGAATTCGAACTCATTGCGCGCTATTTCAGCCGCCCACCCGCCCCCGACAGCCGCACGGCGCTCGGCGTGGGGGACGACTGCGCGCTGATGACACCGGCGCCGGGGATGCAGCTGGCCATTTCCAGCGACATGCTGGTAGAGGGCCGCCACTTCTTCCCCGATGCCGATCCCTTGCTGCTGGGCCACAAGTGCCTGGCCGTCAATCTGTCCGACCTGGCCGCCATGGGCGCGCAGCCGATCGCCTTCACGCTGGCCCTGGCCTTGCCGCAAGCGCGCGCCGAATGGCTGGCACCGTTCTCGCGGGGCATGCTGGCGCTGGCCGATGAACATGGCTGCGAGCTCATCGGCGGCGACACCACCAAGGGGCCGCTGACCATCAGCATCACCGTCTTCGGGGAAGTCCCGCCGCAACAGGCGCTGCGTCGCGACGCCGCGCGCGCGGGCGATGACATCTGGGTCTCCGGCACGCTGGGCGATGCCCGGCTGGCCCTGGCAGGATACCGCCAGGAATTGGACATCAACAGCGAGGCGCTGCAGCAGGCCGCCCCACGCATGCACGCACCAAGCCCGCGGGTGTCGCTGGGCCTGGCCTTGCGTGGCATCGCCCACGCCGCCATCGATATTTCCGATGGGCTGGCTGGCGACCTCGGCCACATCCTCGACCGTTCGCACGTAGGCGCCACGCTGGATGTGGATGCTCTGCCGCCCGGACCGGCCCTGCAACAGCGCGACCTGCATCTGCGCCGCCGCTTCTGCCTGTCGGGTGGCGACGATTATGAACTCTGCTTCACTGCCCCGGTGCGCCAGCGCGAGGCCGTTCTCCATGCCGCCCAGTCGGTCGGCACCGCCGTCACCCGCATCGGCCACATCGATGCGCAGGCCGGTCTGCGCCTGCTGGACGCGGCCGGTGAGCCGCTGCAGGACACACCGGATTCCTTCGATCATTTCCGTTCATGAACCAAGCTTCTTCGCCCTTCCCGCCGCCTCCGGCGTCACCGCGCAAACGCAAGGCGACTCCCCACTTCATGCTGGCCCATCCGGCGCACTGGATCGCGCAGGGCTTCGGCAGCGGCCTCTCACCCATCATGCCGGGTACCGCCGGTACCCTCTTCGCGTGGCTGTCGTATGCGGTACTGTCGACGCGCTGGCCGCATGTCTTCACGGCGGCAAACTGGCTGGCGATCATTGCGGCCGGTTTCATCATCGGCATCTGGGCATGCCATCGCACCGGCCAGGCACTGAACTCGCCTGATGACGGCAGCATGGTGTGGGATGAGATCATCGCCTTCTGGCTGGTCATGGTGCTGGTCATGCCGGCCAATTTGAAGACGCAGTTTGCGGCCTTCCTGGTGTTCCGCTTCTTCGACATGGTCAAGCCGCCGCCGATCGCCTGGTTCGACCGCCGCTTCAAGGGCGGCTTCGGCGTGATGTGGGATGACATCGTGGCAGCCTTCTATACGCTGCTGGTGTTTGCGTTCTGGCGCACTTATTGGTGAGGGAATTGGTAACGGGAAGTGAACAATCAGACCTTGTCTGATACAACACTTCCTGACATCGGAGTATGCTAGTTCGCGCACGTCGTTGATCAACCGACCGCAGTGCGCCCGCCACCCGGCGCAGACTGCGGCACAGCCGAGGATGACACTCATGGACAGCACCCTGGACCTGGCCACCCGCGTAGGCCACACCCTCAAAGCCCGTGGCCTGCTCCTGGCCACTGCCGAATCCTGTACCGGCGGCGGCATTGCCCACGCCATCACCGAAATCGCCGGATCCTCGGAATGGTTCGATTGCGGTTTCGTCACCTATTCGAATGCTTCCAAGAATGAGTTGCTGGACATCTCCGAAGCCCTGATCGCCCAGCATGGTGCGGTCAGCGAGGAAATCGCCGGTGCCATGGCCGAAGGGGCCGTGGCCAACAGCAGCTCGGATGTAGCCGTCTCCACCACCGGCATCGCCGGCCCGGGTGGCGCCGTGCCCGGCAAACCGGTCGGCACTGTCTGCTTCGGCTGGCGCGTAGGCGACAAGACCTATACCGAGCGCCTGGTCTTCAAGGGCGACCGCCAGCAGGTGCGGGCGCAGACCGTGGAACATTCGCTCAAGGGCTTGCTGAAGCTTCTGGCAGACTGAAGCAGTGAACATGAAGAAAAAGGCGGCGCTCCCCTGGGAACGCCGCCTTTTTCTTCACATCTGCTTGCGCGAATCAGCGGAATCGATTGATGGCGTCACGCGTCTCGATGGCCACGCGGCGGGCCGCAGCGGCGAAATCCTCGCCGGCTTGCGGCTTGGCGTAGAGGATGGCACGTGAAGAATTGATCATCATGCCCGTTCCCGAGGCCGTCTTCCCGGATTTCACCGTGGCTTCCACATCGCCCCCCTGCGCACCCACGCCGGGCACCAGCAGCGGCATGTCGCCGATGATGGCGCGCACCTGGGCCAGTTCATGCGGGAAGGTGGCACCGACCACCAGGCCGCACTGGCCATTGGTATTCCACTTCTCGGCCACCAGGCGCGCCACGTGCTGATAGAGCGGCTTGCCATCGACTTCCAGGAATTGCAGATCGGAACCACCGGCGTTGGAGGTACGGCACAGCACGATGACGCCGCGATCCTTCCATTCCAGATAGGGCGAGACCGAGTCCCAGCCCATGTAGGGGCTGACCGTGACGACGTCGGCGTCATAGCGTTCGAAGGCTTCGCGGGCATATTGCTCGGCGGTGGCGCCGATGTCGCCGCGCTTGGCGTCCAGCACCAGGGGAATCTCCGGGTAGTTGCTGCGCAGGTAGGCGCAGATGCGTTCGAGCTGCTCTTCCGCGCCCAGGGCGGCAAAATAGGCGATCTGGGGCTTGAAGGCGCAGGCGGCTTCGGCGGTGGCATCGATGATGGCGCGGCAGAATTCGAAGATGGCATCCGGCTTGCCCTGCAGCTCGGCGGGGAATTTCTTCAGGTCGGGGTCCAGGCCGACGCACAGCAGGGAATTGCGCGAAGTCCACGCAGCGTTGAGTTTCTCGATGAATGTCACGGTGATGCCTTTAACTGAAAGATGCGCTATTGTAGCGCGCCGGCCTGTCCCGATCTCGATTTTTGACTGATGTTCAGGGGTTTTCGCTGAACATCGGGCACTTCGTGCGGGTTCCATGGTCTCATGCGCTCCCTTTGCTTCACTTTGCTACGAGGAAAACAACATGAAAAAACTCTTCGCCTGGCTGGCCATTGCCATCACTGCCCTCACCCTCTCCGGCTGCGGCTACAACGAATTCCAGGCCAAGGACGAGGCAACCAAGGCCGCCTGGGGCGAAGTGGTGAACCAATACCAGCGCCGCGCCGACCTGATCCCCAACCTGGTCAACACCGTCAAGGGCTATGCCTCGCACGAGAAGGACACTCTGGAAGCCGTCACCCGCGCCCGCGCAGCGGCCACCAGCTTCCAGATCACCCCGG
This sequence comes from Herbaspirillum sp. C9C3, assembly GCF_013359625.1. NCBI lineage: Bacteria > Pseudomonadati > Pseudomonadota > Betaproteobacteria > Burkholderiales > Oxalobacteraceae > Herbaspirillum > Herbaspirillum sp. C9C3. The sequence goes on along the minus strand of NZ_JABFMQ010000006.1, from coordinate 99,683 downwards.
AGGTGCTCAACGATCCCAAGGCGTTTGCCCGGTTCCAGGAAGTGCAGGGACAACTGTCCTCGGCCCTGTCGCGCCTGATGGCGGTCTCCGAGAACTACCCGCAGTTGAAGGCCGACACCAGCTTCCGCGATCTGCAATCCCAGCTCGAAGGCACCGAGAACCGCATCACCGTGGCCCGTCAGCGCTATATCGCCGCTGTGAAGGATTACAACATCCTGGCGCGCAGTTTCCCCACCAACATCACGGCCAAGCTGTTCAGCTATGAAGTAAAACCCTCGTTCACGGTAGAAAACGAAAAAGCCATCTCGACCGCGCCCACGGTCAACTTTGGCAAGTAAGCCGGGGAGCCGCGATTGGCCATGCGCAAGCTGCTTCTGACCTGGCTGTTGACCGCGCTGCTGGTGTGGATCGCGCCGGCCGGCCCGGCCCGCGCCGATGACGGGCTGGTGCCGGTACCGCCGTTGTCGGCCCGCGTGATCGACCAGGTCCACCTGCTGCAACCGCAGCAGCGCCAGGCCCTGGAAGGCGTGCTGGCCGACATCGAACAGCGCACCGGCAGCCAGATCGGCGTGCTGCTGATGTCCTCCACCGCGCCCGAAGCCATCGAGCAATACAGCATCCGCGTGGCCGATGCGTGGAAACTGGGCCGCAAGGGCATTGACGATGGCGTGATCCTGATCGTCGCCAAGGACAATCCCAAGTCCCTGCGCCGTCTGCGCATCGAAGCCGGACGCGGGGTGCAGGGCAGCCTCACCGATGCACAATCCAAACGCATTCTGCAAGACGTGATCGCCCCGCACTTCCGCCAGAACGATTTCTACGGTGGACTGGCGGCCGGCGTGACGGCCATCACCACCCTGCTGGAACAGGAACAGCTGCCCCCCGTCAAACATCGGAGCAGCACCGCACAGGTACAGATCGACAATGGTGCAAGCTGGATCACGCTGCTGGTGATCGGGCTGTTTCTGGTGGTGTTCTTCTCGGTACTGCTCAGGTCGCGCCGCAGCAGCCGCAACGTTCTGAACAACAATGACTGGGGACACGGCGGCAGCACCACGGCTGGCGTCATCATCGGCAGCCTGGTCGATGAGGCCTTGCGCCAGGCCAGTTCCGGACGGGGCGGTTCGCGGTCGGGCGGGGGTGGATTCGGTGGCGGCTTCGGCGGCTCGTCGGGCGGGGGATTCTCCGGTGGCGGCGGCACATTCGATGGCGGTGGTGCCTCGGGAGACTGGTGACATGGCGCACAACAACGCATCCCCTTCCCTGCCGGCGCGCCTGCTGCGTCATCTGCGCATGACGCGGGCGGCAGCGCGGCGCATCTTCCCCTCGTCCACGCTCAAGGCGATCCAGGCCAGCATCGGGGAAGGTGAACGGCGCCATCGCGCGCAAGTGCGCTTGATCGTCGAAGCCTCACTGTCGCTGGGCGCGGTGCGGCGTGGTGAAAGCGCCCGGCAGCGCGCACACGAATTGTTTTCGCATTACCGCATCTGGGATACCGAAGAGAACTGCGGGGTGCTGGTCTACCTCAATCTGGCCGACCGCAAAGTCGAGATCGTGGCCGATCGCGGCATCAATGCGCGCATCACGCGCGAGCAGTGGCAGCAGGTGTGCAGGCAGATGACCTCAGGCTATGCCCAGGGCGACTACGAGGCCAGTACCTTGCAGGCGCTGGCCACCTTGCACGCCCTGCTGGAATCCGTCCTGCCGCGCGGGGACAACGGCAGCGGAAAAGCGACCAACGAGCTATCCGACAAACCCCTGCTGCTGTAGCGCCGCCTTCAGGGCCGGTCGCTGGCAGCCAACTTCCTATGGCTTTCTTCGGCAAAATGGTCCTGGCGGCGGTGATGGCGGGGCGGCAGTTGCGACTGACTCCGCCCGCCTCCCGGTTCAACCGTTCTCGTACACCCACTGCAACAAGGCATCCTGCGCCTGCTGCCCGTTCGGCGCCGCAGCGTGATTGATCAGGAACACCACCACATAAGTCTTGCCCGAGGCTGCCTGCACGTAGCCTGCGATCGATCTCACGTCATTGAGCGTGCCGGTCTTGATGTGCGCCTGTCCGGCGACACCTTGCTCCTTCAGGCGACGGCGCATGGTACCGTCGTAACCCACCAGCGGCAATGAAGAGACGAACTCCGGCATCAGCGGCGAGCGATACGCCTGCACCAGCACACTGGCCAGCAGCGCCGGGGTCACGCGATCCACGCGCGACAGACCGGCACCATTCTCGATGACCAGCCCGGCGGTATCAATGCCCTTGTCGCCCAGCCAGCCGCGCACCGCACGCGCGCCATTGGTGGTATCCCCTGGCTGGCCGCTCATCTCCGCGCCCAGCGTCAGCAGCACCTGACGCGCCATCACGTTGTTGCTGTACTTGTTGATGTCGCGGATGACTTCCGGCAGCGGCGGCGACTGCACTTCCACCATCAGCCGTGCCGATGGCGTGACCTGGCCGTTGACCACGCGCCCGGCAAAACTCCCCCCCAGGTCGGCCCACATCTGGACAAAACTCGCACCGACATATTGCACATTGCTCATGCGATAGGGATGGACATACCACACCCGCGGCCCGCAGTCGGCACTGTAGGTGCCGGCGAAATTGACCGCACTGGCGTCGTTGTTCATCTTGAGCTTGCCCTGCCAGTCGCCGCAGGGCTCCTGCGACAGGCGCGGCGGCGTGATGGTGACCCCGGCCATGGGCGGGTCCATGCTCACATTGACCAGGCCGCTGGCAGCGTCCGGTTCGAAACGCAGGGCCTGGGTACGATAGTTCAGCAACAACGCATCGGGACCGGCATTGTAGGGCTTCTGCGGGTCACCATCGAACTGCGCCGGATCATAGCTGGACTCGGCAAAATAGCTGCGATCCAACACTAGGTTGCCGCGAATGTCCTTGATGCCGCGCGCGCGCAACTGGCGCAGGAACAGCCAGAAGTTTTCCAGCACCAGCTTGGGATCGCCCCCGCCCTTGAGGATCAGGTCGCCATTGAGCACGCCCCCGGCAAGCGTGCCATCGATGTAGGCCTGGGTCTTCCAGGTGAAGGTAGGGCCGAGGATTTCGAGTGCGGCATCGGTAGTCACCAGCTTCATCACCGAGGCCGGATTGAAGGGCTGCCCCGTATTGTTGGCCGCCAGCATGCGCTTGCCGGTCTCGGCATCGACCACGACCACGCCGGTGCTGTTCTGCGCAATGCGCGCCACGCGCAGCGCGCCCACCACCGCTGGCGGCAAGCCCTGCGCCAGCGCAGCGCTGCCGGCGGCGCAGGCCACGGCGAAGACGGCACGAGTCAGGAAACGGGAAGCAGCAGACCGGGATGGGGTGAAGCAGGACGAAAGCAACATGGATGAACACGAAGATGAGAAGCGGAACAGGAGCAGGCATTATAGGGTAAGCATGCCGACACGGCGGGCCGTGAGCAGGACCGTCTGGCCATCGACAGCGAAATCGGGAAAAGATCAGGAAGGGACCGGCAAACATTCATCCATCCGGCCGATGGACGCAAAAAAGGCCGATGTTTTCGGGGCCGCCACGAGACCACTGTGAAAACATCGACCTAGGGAAATCAAGGCGGGGCGATCAGCATGACGAAATGATAGGCGTGCTTTCCTCGGAAAAATGCCTGCGCCGATGCCCCGGCCACTGCCGCAACGCGCGGCAAAGCGGGCCGCAGAAAGCCCGCTAAATTAGCACTGGCAGTGCTTCCAGTACTAAGAGGGCGAGCAGTGCGCCGAACACCGCACCCACTGCTCTCAAACTGGTTCGAACCACGCGGGACGCCACCGGCACCTCGCCGCATAGCAACAATCCGGCCAACGCCATGGGGATGAAGAACAAAAGATTGTTCATGATGAGGTTGGGCATGATGCGTCTCCTGGTCGAGTTTATTGGTTTGGCGCGGCTTGCTGCGCGTACTCTGTTCGGGCTTGCCTCGTTTCGAGTATAGGCCGACCACCATGGAAGACAAGGCTCACCGGGCGAGAATCGGTGCTGCACAGCAGCGTCCAGGACAACGAATTACAGTAGCCCGATCTGTATCGTGAAGCAGAAAGCTACCCTTCCCGCTTGTTGCAGATGCACAAATATTCCGCAACCGGGCTGAATTTGCCTTGACCCTGTTTTCAGCGCGGGCGTAGAATTCGCCCGTTCTCATTTTCTGGAGTCCCTCTCATGGGCACTTGTTCGGGTGACAGTTGTTGCCGGTTAATTCCGGGTTAAGCCTAGGCAAGGATTTCAGCAGGACGTTTCCTGTCGTCATCTTGCACCAGGCAGATGACGGCATTTCATGTCGGCAGCGCACGGCCTTTTCAGGCTGATTTTGAGCAGCGCCGTCGGCAACGATATTCCCTCACAACGACAGATCGACGATCGACCGCCGCAGACACGGCGTCAGGACGCAGGCTGCATCGCGACCGCCCTGCCGGCTTTTTGAGCCGGCAGCCGGATCGCCTGACGCCGTCCGCATCGTGACGCAGCGCCTTTCGCATGGCCAGCCGCCATGCGGCTGCACGTCTGTTTGCGCCATCAGGCGCCGATGACAGGGGCTCCGCTCAACCAGGCGGAGGCTGCAATGCGACAGACATATCCATCATGAACACGCGAAGACCCAGCGCGCCGCAGCCGCTCGCCCGTTCTGACGGGGGCCGGAGACGGCGCTGACCCCGATGCCGGTCTGCCTTTGCCGCAGCACCGACGCGATGCACACCGCTTCGTCCCCGGGACGAGGCCCAACAAGAAAAGAAGCACGCCATGAATCTGAACCTGCTGAAAGAAACCTTTGTCAGCTTCATCCGCGCACGCGGTATGGACCGTCACTTCCGCCGCCTGGGCATGGACATGTTCCGCAGCGCCCCGGTGACAAAGGAAGTCCCGCAAACCCTGGCCCAGCAGTTGAGCGAGGCCTCCCGTACCGAAGCCCGGGCCCTGCTGCAGCGCCTGCACACACGCCTGGATGGACTGACCGAATCGGAAGCCGATGCCATCCGCGAACACAGCGGCCCCAACGAAGTCGAGCACGAGAAGCCGCTCACCTGGTATGTCCACCTGTGGCACTGCTACAAGAATCCGTTCAACCTGCTCTTGACCCTGCTGGCCGGCGTTTCCTTCTACACCGAGGACATGAAGGCCGCCATCGTCATCGGCACCATGGTGGTGGTCTCCACACTGCTGCGCTTCGTGCAGGAAGCGCGTTCCAATACCGCTGCCGACAAGCTCAAGGCCATGGTCAGCAATACCGCCACCGTAATGCGCCACGACCAGGTCGAAGAGATCGCCGCCGAAGCCCAGCGCTACTTCGACGTGACCCTGCATCCCAAGGGTGCGCGCCGCGTCGAAGTGCCTATTCACAAGCTGGTGCCAGGCGACATCGTGCTGCTCTCGGCGGGCGACATGATCCCGGCCGACCTGCGCCTCTTGGCCGCCAAGGACCTGTTTGTGAGCCAGGCCGCGATGACCGGCGAATCGCTGCCGGTAGAAAAATTCGTCACCCCGAGCAATCTCGACACCAGCAGCCCGCTGGAACTGGACAACCTCTGCTTCATGGGCACCAACGTGGTCAGCGGCTCGGCCACGGGCGTGGTGCTGACCACCGGCAAGCGCACCTATTTTGGCGCGCTGGCTGAGCGCGTCACCGCCACCGACCGCACGCCGACGGCTTTCCAGGCGGGCGTCAACAAGGTCAGCTGGCTGCTGATCCGCTTCATGCTGGTGATGACGCCGGTGGTGTTCTTCATCAATGGTTTCACCAAGGGCGATTGGGTCGAGGCTTTCCTGTTCGGCCTTTCCGTGGCCGTGGGCCTGACGCCCGAGATGCTGCCCATGATCGTAACCTCGACCCTGGCCAAGGGCGCGGTGGCCTTGTCGCGCAAGAAGGTGATCGTCAAGCGGCTGGACGCCATCCAGAACTTTGGCGCCATGGACGTGCTGTGCACCGACAAGACCGGCACGCTCACGCAGGACAAGATTTTCCTGGAACGTCATACCGACATCCACGGCGAGCCCGATGATGAAGTGCTGCAATACGCCTATCTGAACAGTTATTACCAGACCGGCCTGAAGAACCTGTTGGACGTGGCCGTGCTGGAGCACGCCGAGCTGCAACGTGAAATGTCCATCGCCTCGGCCTATCGCAAGGTCGATGAAATTCCTTTCGACTTCCAGCGCCGCCGCATGTCGGTGGTGGTGTCCGAGCGCGAGGATCACCATGAGCTGATCTGCAAGGGGGCGGTGGAAGAGATCGTCTCGGTCTGCTCGCACGCCCGCGTCAATGGCGAAGTGGTACCGCTGACCCCGGCGCTGCTGGAAGAAATCCGTGCCACCACCGGCAGCCTGAACGCCGAAGGTCTGCGCGTGGTCGGGGTAGCCGCCAAGGACCTGCCGCCGACCAAGGAGGTCTACAGCCTGGCCGACGAATCGGACCTGGTACTGATCGGTTACATCGCCTTCCTCGATCCGCCCAAGGAATCGACTGCGCCCGCTCTGGCCGCACTGCGTACGCACGGCGTGAAGGTAAAGATCCTGACCGGTGACAATGAGCTGGTCACTGCCAAGATCTGCCGCGAGGTCGGGCTGGAGGTCAAGGGCATGCTGCTGGGTTCGTATGTGGAAAAGATGAGCGATGCCGAACTTTCCGAAGCGGTGGAGACGGTGACGGTTTTTGCCAAGCTCTCACCTGCCCACAAGGAGCGCATCGTGCGCGCGCTGCATGATCGTGGTCATGTGGTCGGTTTCATGGGGGACGGCATCAACGACGCCCCTGCCCTGCGCGCCGCCGACATCGGCATCTCGGTCGATACGGCCGTGGATATCGCCAAGGAAGCGGCCGACCTGATCCTGCTGGAGAAGAGCCTGATGGTGCTGGAAGAAGGCGTGCTGGAAGGGCGCAAGACCTTCGCCAACATGCTGAAATACATCAAGATGACGGCCAGCTCCAACTTCGGCAATGTCTTCTCGGTCCTGATTGCCAGCGCCTTCCTGCCTTTCCTGCCGATGCTGCCCTTGCATCTGCTGGTGCAGAACCTGCTGTATGACGTCTCGCAGATCTCGATTCCCTTCGACAACGTCGACAAGGAATTCCTGGAAAAGCCGCAGCGCTGGGATGCCGGTGACATTGGCCGTTTCATGGTCTTCTTCGGCCCGATCAGCTCGATCTTCGACATCACGACCTTTGCGCTGATGTGGTTTGTCTTCGGTGCCAGCTCGCCGGAACATCAAACCCTGTTCCAGTCCGGCTGGTTCATCGAAGGGCTGCTGTCGCAGACGCTGATCGTGCACATGATCCGCACGCGCCGCATCCCCTTCTTCCAGAGCCGCGCCTCATGGCCGCTGATGGGGATGACGCTGGTCATCATGGCCATCGGCATTGCGATCCCGATGACGCCGCTGGCGCATTACTTCAAGCTGGAGGCGCTGCCGCTGTCTTACTTCCCGTGGCTGGTGGCCATCCTGGTCGCTTATGCGGTGCTGATCCAGGCGATGAAGGGGTGGTATGCCAAGCGGTATGGGTGGCAGTGACATGTGCCCTGGCTTTTGAGATGAAAATGCCTGCTCTTCGGAGCAGGCATTTTTTTGACCAAGGCAGGCGCGCATCAGCCTCGGATATAGGCCCCCAATCCCGCCACCAACGCAGCAAAAGTCACGGCACAACGCGGACTGGCGCGCAGATCCTCGTGCATGGCGATCCAGGTTTCCATCTTGACCGAGAATTTCCTGGGCAGCAGATGCACCAGCGCCTCTTCCCTGGCCGCCACGCCCACCTGGCAAATACCGATACCGAAGCCCGCACGAATGGCGGCCAGTTGCGCCAGATCACTATCGGCCCGAAACGCCAGGCCGGTGCGCGAGAGCCAGGGGAATTGTTCCAGCACCTTGCGCACGTAGGCATTCTCCTGATCGAAGCCAATGAGCGCATGGCCGGCCAGCGCGGCGATTGACTGCGGGACTCCGTGCGCCGCCAGGTAACGCTGGTGCGCATGCAATCCAACTTCGATGTTGCCCAGCCGCTTGGCCACCAGCGCATCCTGGGCCGGCTTGAACATGCGCACGGCAATATCGGCCTCGCGCTGCAACAGGTCACCGGCCCGGTTCGACATTACCAGCTCGATGCACAGGCCCGGATGACGATGCTTGAGTTCGGCCAGGATGGGTGGCAGCACCTCCACGCTGATGACCTCACTGGCGGTCAGTCTCACCGTGCCTCGCACTTCCCTGCCGTGACTGCTGGCGACCCGGCGCAGCGCGGCAGAGGTGGCCGCGATGCCGGCCGCATAGGGCTTCAGTTCCAGCGCCGCATCCGTAGGTGAAAAACCATCAAAGGAACGCACGAACAGCTTGAGCCCCAGTGCCGCTTCCAGTTGCTCGATGTGGCGACCCACGGTGGGCTGCGTCAGGCCCATCTCGCGTCCGGCCGCCGAGAGCGATCCCGTTTCCAGGACCTTGAGGAAACTGCGGTACCACTCCCAGTTGGGTTCGATGTCGGCCATGGTATTCATTTATGTATAGCTGCTAGGCTGATTTATGCAATTTTCATTTATACCTCAATTTTGCATACTGGGGATGTTCACACTCACGCCCTCACCCAGGAGAACCCCATGTCCAGGATTGCCCTCTTCGGCGCCGCCGGCGTCATCGGTCAAAGCATCGCCTCTGCCATCAGTGCCCAAGGGCAACCCTACCGCGTGGTCGGGCGCAACGAAAGCAGCTTGCGCAAGGCCTTCGGCGCCGATCCCCTGGCCGAGATCATCACCTGGGATCCCGATTCCCCGGCTTCGGTCGAAGCGGCGGCGCACGGCATCGATACGCTGATCTACCTGGTGGGCGTGCACTACACGCAGTTCGAGCTGCATCCGGAACTGATGCGCAAGACCCTGGCCGGTGCCATCCGCGCGGGCGTCAAACAGATCCTCCTCATCGGTACGGTGTACCCCTACGGTCTGCCGCAGTCCTCGCCGATACGCGAAGACCATCCGCGCAACCCCCATACCTTCAAGGGCCGCATGCGCAAGGCGCAGGAAGACCTGCTGATGCAGGCGCACAAGGAAGGTCACCTCCGCACAGCCGTATTGCGCCTGCCGGATTTCTACGGCCCCGGCGTCGAAGCCAGTTTCCTGCATGGCGCGATCAAGGCCGCAGCCCAGGGCGGCACGGCCGACATGATCGGGCCGCTGGACCGTCCGCACGAGTTCGTCTTCGTGCCCGATGTCGGGCCGGTAGTGGCCAGGCTGGTCAGCACGCCTGCCGCCTTCGGCAAGGTGTGGCACCTGGCCGGTACCGGCGTGACGACACAGCAGGCCCTGGTTGCGGAAATGGAACGCCAGACCGGACGCAAGCTGAAAAAGCGCGTGGCAGGCAAGACCATGCTGCGTCTCATCGGACTCTTCCATCCGATGATGCGCGAGCTGGTGGAGATGCACTATCTGCAGACGCAGCCAGTGATCATGGACGATACGGCGCTACAGCAATTGATCGGGCCGATCAGGAAGACGCCTTATGACGACGGGATAAGGATGGCGCTGGAAGCCCAGGGCTGGAGGGGCTCCTGAGCAGGCGACAAGTGCGCAGCATCGGCAGATGCTGGCCGCCACCGACCTGCGTCGTACTTCCGTCGATCTGCACCACCGTCACTTTCGCGCCAGCCGTTCAATCAGTTCTCCATGCTGCGGCCAATCCCCCAGCAGCTGATCTGCCCGGGCGATTTCAAACGTATCAAATTCGAAGCCCGGCGCCACCGTGCACCCAACCAGGCTATAGCCCTCCTGAGTCGTGCACTCGGCCGCAAACCAGGCGCCTGCCGGGACCAGCGCCTGGAAATGGGCGCCCTCATGCTCCAGCGCATTGCCCAGGCACAAGGTCTGAAGCTCCCCCTGCGGCAGCAGGACATGGACGTGCAGGGGGTCGCCTTCATAGAAGTGCCACATCTCTTCCGAATCGATCCGGTGCCAGGTTGACCGGTCCCCGCCAGCAAGCAGGTAATAAATGGCGGTCGCCGCCGAGCGGCCAGCACCGCCCGATGCGCGCGCTACACGCTCCGGGCTGCGATGGCTCTCCCGAAAGAAACCGCCCTCCGGATGGGGTTCAAGATTGAGGTGGGAAATCAATTCTTCGGGGCGATGTCGGGACATGGTCAGGGTGATGGACAGAGTTGATGGGGATTGGCTCCATGGAGCCTTCGAAGTGGCTTGCTGCAATCCGCAGTGTAATTCGCCAGCGCTGTCCAGGAAATGGAAAAGGCCATCCCTGGCCCCTTGCTTGAATAGCGATATCAGCTTGAAAGCCGTTTCTCAAACCGCTTCAAGGTCTCCGCAAACACATCGGTACTGTCCAGCGCGCGCGCCAGCACCAGCGCCCCCTGTATTCCCCCCACGACCTCTTCGGCCAGGGCACGGGCTTCCTTGGGCTTGCGCCCGGTGCGCACCAGCGCCGAGGCCAGCGCCTCGATCCAGGCGGCAAAGTAATCACGCACCATCACCGCAAAGCGGTCGCGCTCATTGCCCAGCGCGAACACGCCCACCAGGCAAACCCGTTGCCCCGACAGGAAGTAGCGACTCACATCGCCGAACATGGCCTTGATCCCCGCAACCGCATCTTCGCTCTCGTTCAACGGATCAAACACATGCCGCCTGAACCACGCATCCACATGGCTCAGCACGGCTTCGGCCATTTCCTCTTTGCCACCAGGGAAAAAGTGATAGATGCTGCCCTTGCCCAGCCTGGTCCCTTCGCTGATGCGCGCCAGGCTCGCCCCCTCGAAACCGTAGGTGCGAAACACTTCCGCCAGCAAGGGGATCACATCGTCCTTTTCCGCAATGACTCTAGCCATTCATTTTCCTCAGATACCGAAATCGCTCAGCCCGGGATGATCGGCCGGGCGTGGGCCGCTATTGTCCCACAGGAATTTGCGTTCTTCCGGCTTGATCGGATGCTCGTTGATGCAGGCGTGACGATGGTGCATCAGGCCGTTCTCGTCGAACTCCCAGTTTTCATTGCCGTAGGCGCGATACCACTGGCCGGAATCGTCATGGTACTCGTAGGCGAAACGCACCGCGATACGCGCACCGTCAAAGGCCCACAGCTCCTTGACCAGCCGGTAATCCAGCTCGCGCGTCCATTTGCGCTTGAGCAAGGCGGTGATCGCTTCGCGGCCCTGGGCGAACTCGGCACGATTGCGCCACCAGCTGTCTTCGGTATAGGCAAGCGCGACCTTTTCGGCATCGCGGGTGTTCCAGCCGTTCTCGGCAAGACGGACTTTTTCGATGGCGGTTTCACGGGTGAACGGCGGAAGTGGCGGACGGATCGACATGGTTATTCTCCTTTAATGTACCGATCAATACACTATGTACTGATCGGTACAGACAATATAGACCGATCAACTTTGATTGGCAAGCATTTTTGCCGTGCCATGTCGCATTGGCGACACCCGCTTCGTGAGACCATCAACCTAGGGCCTGCTGCAAACGCGCAGGAGCGCCAGCACCAATGAAAAAGGCCCGCTTGGTGGAGCAGGCCTTCATCTCATGCAGTGGCGATCAACGGGGTTGAGCGTTCGTCAGCGCCTTGGCAATCTCACCGTCACCATGGTCTGCACCTGATCGTCCGAGGTCATGGTGATACTCCCCCCATGCGCCTTGACGATCTGCTGTGCGATGAACAACCCGAGCCCGAGTCCTTCCTTGCGGCCGACCTCGCGCTCGCCGCCACGGAAGGGGTCGAAAATCACCGGCAGCAAGGCCGCCGGAATCACGCCCCGATTGGCGATGGTCATCACCACTTCCCGCTCGCTGCGGCCATCGATACCGATGCAGATCGGGCTGCCCGGCGCACCGTGCTGCAAGGCATTGCCCAGCAGATTGGCCGCCACCTGGCCGAGGCGGTCGCCGTCCCAATAGCCGTTGTCATCGCCTTCGATGCGGCGCTCCACGACGCTACCCGCATAGGTGGTCTGGTACTCCTGCACCACCCGTTCGGTGATCTCACCCAGGCAGGCACTGGCACGTACCAGCGGGATGCCGCCGGCCAGTCGCGCACGGGCCAGGTCAAGCATGTTCTCGATCAGCTTGGCCATGCGCTTGCCGCCATTGAGGATTTGCTGCGAGGCCTTCTGCGCCACCTCATCCTTGTAGGTCCGCTGCAAGAGCGTTGCGGCCATCACCACCGCACTCAAGGGATTGCGCAGATCGTGACCGAGGATGGCCACGAACATCTCATTCATGCGCAGGGTCTCGGTGCGCTCCTGCAACTCCAGCGCCAGCAACTGCTTCTGGCGATACAGCTGGAAGAACACCTCGGCCTTGTTGCGCAGGATGTGTGGTTCGATGGGCTTGTAGAGAAAATCCACCGCGCCGCTCTCATACCCTTTGAACAGGCGACGCTCGTCCCGCACACCGGCCGTGACGAAGATCAGCGGCACGTTGCGGGTACGCTCGCTGCCACGAATCAGCTCGGCCAACTCGAAACCGTCCATGTCCGGCATCTGCACGTCCAGGAAAGCCAGCGCCACCTCATGCTGCAACAGCAGTTCGAGCGCTTCCAGGCCCGAACGCGCCAGCAGCAGTTCCACATCGTTCCGCTGCAGCAGGGCGGAGAGGGCCAACAAGTTTTCATCGAGATCATCGACCAGCAGGAATTTCACCCGCGGCAGGTCTCTCTCTTTATGCTTTTCTATCACCTGCTTTCCTTTTTCTGGTCATTCCCCGTTACGCCCAGCGAGCGCAACAAATCGGCGATCTGCGAGAGCGTGAGCACATGATCGATCTGTCCCAATGCCAATGCCTGTGCCGGCATGTAAGGCACCTGTGCCTGTTGCGGACTTTGTACCACGGTAACGCCGCCGGCGCGCGCAATGGCCTGCAATCCGGCCGCACCATCGTGATTGCCACCGGTCAGCACGATGCCCAGCAGGCGCTCACGATAGACATCTGCGGCCGATTCGAAGAGCACATCGATGGCCGGACGCGAATAGTTCACCAGCTCATCGTTGGACATGGCCAGTATCGGACCTTCGTCGCCGCGATCGACCAGCAGATGATAATCCGGTGGGGCAAAGTAGATCATGCCGGGCTGTACCGGCTCCTTGTCCTGCGCTTCCACCACCGGCTGGCGGCAGCGGTCGGCGAAGATGGTGGCCAGCAGACTGGGGCGCTCGCGCGGAATATGCAGCACCACCATGGTCGCCACACGCGCACCACGCTGCAGCGCCGGCAGGATTTCCGACAAGGCTTCCACCCCACCGGCAGAAGCACCGATGACGATCGCATCAATGGCACGCCCCCCCAGGGCCGGCAGCGGGACGGAGCTCACAGGTCCCCCTTTTTCTGGAAGATGCGATCTTCCCGCACCACTTCATCGAAGGCAGGACCGTGCGTCGAGAACCGCATCGACTCCTTTGAACCCAGTCCCAGGAAGCCCTTGCGCACCAGCGACTCGCGGAACAGGCCGAGCGCACGTTCCTGCAGATGGCGATTGAAATAGATCAGCACGTTGCGGCAGGACACCAGGTGCATTTCGGCAAAGACGCTGTCGGTGGCCAGGCTGTGATCGGAAAAGACCACGTTCTTGCGCAGTGATTTGTCGAAAACCACGGCCCCATAGGCGGCCGTATAGTAATCCGAAAGCGAGGTCCTGGCTCCGGATTTCTGGTGATTGCTGGTGAAACCGGGGATACGGTCGAGCTCGTAGACGCCCGCCTCGGCCTTCTTGAGGGCGGCCTGGTTGATATCGGTAGCATAGATGATGCTGCGTTCCAGCAGCCCTTCCTCGCGCAGCAGGATCGCCAGCGAATAGACTTCCTCGCCGCTGCTGCAACCAGCCACCCAGATCTTGAGCGAAGGATAGGTGCGCAGCAATGGAATCACCTTCTCACGCAGCGCAAGAAAATAGCTGGGGTCGCGGAACATCTCGCTGACCTGTACCGTCAGGTAATCCATGAGCGCCGGGAACACGGTCGCATCATGCAGCACCTTGTCCTGCAACTGCGACAGCGTCTCGCAGCCGAAACGGATCATGGCCGTGGCCAGGCGGCGCTTCAACGACGCGCCGGCATAGCCGCGAAAATCGCAGTGATACTTGAGGTAGATGGCATCGAGCAACAACTGCATCTCGATATCGAAATGCTGGTTGGCCAGCGCCTGGTTTATTTCGGCATCCATACACGTACCAGGGACAGCAGTTTTTCCACATCCAAAGGCTTGGCGATGTAATCGTTGGCGCCGGCGGCCAGGCATTTCTCCTGGTCATCCTTCATGGCCTTGGCCGTCAGGGCGATGATGGGCAGGCGCTTCCAGACGGCCTGCTTGCGGATCTCGCGCATGGCGGTCAGGCCATCCATCTCCGGCATCATGATATCCATCAGGACCAGGTCGATCGGCGCACCGGGCTGTTCCTGGCTGCGTTGCAGGGCCTCCAGGGCTTCGCGGCCGTTGCGGGCGATGTCGACCTTCATGCCCTTGGGTTCCAGCACCGAGGATAGCGCAAAGATGTTGCGTACATCGTCCTCCACCACCAGGATGCGGCGGCCTTCGAAGACCGTCTCGCGGTCACGCGCCACCTTCAGCATGCGCTGGCTCTCCGCCGGCAGCGTGGTTTCCACCTGGTGCAGGAACAGCGTCACTTCATCGAGCAGGCGTTCCGGCGAGCGCGCATCCTTGATGATGATGGAGCGCGAGAAGCGGCGCAGGTGCTGTTCTTCCTCGGCCGACAGCGAGCGTCCGGTATAGACGATCACTGGCGGGAAGGCCACGTGTTCCTGCTCGGCCATCCGCTCCAGCAGCTGGTATCCGGACAGGTCGGGCAGGTTCAGGTCCATCACCATGCAGTCGAAGGTGGTCTCGCGCAGGCGGGCCAGCGCATCGGCGGCGGTCCGCACACCCACCAGGTTGATGTTCTCCCCGGCCAGCAGCTGGCGGATGCTGTCGAGCTGGCGCGCATCGTCTTCCACTACCAGCACGTGGCGCAGGCCCTGCAGGAACTTGGCTTCCAGCTTGCGAATGGCACCCACCAGTTCCTCTCGCTGCACCGGCTTCAAGGCATAACCGATGGCGCCGCGCTCCAGCGCCTCGTGCGAATAATCGGCCACCGACACCACGTGCACCGGAATGTGGCGGGTCTTGGGATTGCGCTTGATCTGGTCCAGCACGCCCAGGCCGGAGAAGTCCGGCAGGTTCATGTCCATGAGGATGGCGCTGGGACGATACATCTCGGCGGCCGCCACGCCATCGTTGGCCGAATGCGTGACCACGCACTGGAAGCCCATCTCGTGCGACAGGTCGCGCAGGATCATGGCGAAGGCGGCATCATCCTCGATCACCAGGATCAGGCGCGAGGACGATTCGATGCGATGACGGTCATCGTCGATGGTGATGTCCTGCAGTTTCACCGGCGCACCCGGCACTACCTGCGGGCTGGGGATACGGACGTCCGGCGCGGTGGCCACCTGCGCGGCCTGCAGGGTCGCAGCCGCCGCCGAAGGCGCGGCAACGACCGCCGGCGTACGCACCACGGCCTGCTCGCCACTGTAGACCTGCGGCAACGAGAGCGTGAAGATACTGCCCTCGCCCACCCGGCTCTGCACCTGGATGTCGCCGCCCAGCAGATGCGCCAGGTCGCGCGAGATCGACAGGCCCAGACCGGTACCGCCGTACTTGCGATGAGTGCTGCCATCGGCCTGGCGGAAGGCTTCGAAGATGAACTGATGCTGGTCGGCACCGATGCCGATACCGGTGTCGCGCACGGCGAAGGCGATGCGGCCACCTGCATCCGGATAGATGCGCAGGCTGACCTCGCCCTTCTCGGTGAACTTGATGGCGTTGGAGAGCAGGTTCTTCAAGATCTGGCCCAGGCGCTGCATGTCCGTTTCCATGCGCTGCGGCACGCCCGGGTCGACCTCGACCTTGAAGCCCAGCCCCTTCTGCTGCGCCGTCATGGCGAAGCTGGCCTTGAGTTCCTCGGCCATCTTGCTGACCACGAAGGATTCGGAAACGATATCGAGCTTGCCCGCTTCCATCTTCGACAGATCGAGGATGTCATTGATCAGGGCCAGCAGGTCATTGCCCGCCGAGGAAATGGTTTGCGCGAAGCGCACCTGCTCCTCGGAGAGGTTGCCCTGCTTGTTGTCGGCCAGCAGCTTGGCCAGGATCAGGGTGGAGTTCAGCGGTGTGCGCAGCTCGTGGCTCATGTTGGCCAGGAACTCGCTCTTGTACTGGTTGGCACGCTCAAGCTCGGTGGCCTTTTCCACCAGCACCACCTGGGTCTTGGCCAGGTCATCCTTCTGGATTTCCAGCAGCTGGGTCTGTTCTTCCAGCTGGGCATTGGTTTCTTCCAGCTCGGCCTGCTGGGTTTCCAGGCGCAGTTGCGAGGCCTTCAAGGCCTGGCCCTGTTCTTCCAGCTCTTCGTTGTTGACGCGCAGCTCTTCCTGCTGGGCCTGCAATTCCTCGGACTGGCGCTGGGTCTCTTCAAGCAGTTCTTCCAGGCGGGTACGATCCTTGGAGGAGCGCACGGCAATGGCGATCTGGTCCGACAGCCGCGCCAGCAACTCTTCTTCCTCGGTGCGCAACTGGCGCAGGAAGCCCAGTTCGAACACTGCCTGCACCATGCCATCGGCCGAGGCCGGCACGATCATCAGTTCGCGTGGCGCATGGCGTCCCACGGAAGAAGCCACGGTGAGGTATTGCTCCGGCACCTCCTTGACGTGCATGACGCGGTTGAGCTTGGCAGCCTGGCCCAGCAGACCCTGGCCATCGCGCAGGTGCGGCGGCTGTTCGCTCTCCTCTTCTGCCAGCGCATAGGCAGCGAAGCGCCGGAACTCGCCGTGCTCGGTACGCAGATAGATCGCACCGACCTGTGCATTCAGGTAGGCGGTCAGGAAGGCCAGGGTATTCTCCCCCAGCGCGTCCAGGCGTTGTTCGCCCTGCAGTCGTTCGGCCAGGCCCATCTGTCCGGCACGGATCCATGCCTGCTTTTCGCGGGCGCGATAATCGCGCGAGGTGGTCACGGCCGCGGCCATGATCAGGACCAGCAGCAAGCCCGAACCACCCCACGCCACGGCGGTGGAGAACACCACGGCATCGCGCCAGTCGGCCTGGCGGCTGGCCAGCAGGTCACGCTCCTGTTCTTCCATGTCGTGCGTGAGTACGCGCACGCGGTCCATGAACATCTTGCCGCGATCGGATTGCACCACCGCCAGTGCGCCGACGGTATCGCCGTTGCGGCGGCGGCTGACGGTCTCGGCCAGCTCTTCGAGCTTGTCGGCGACCACGCGCTCGATCTGCGAGAGCCGCTGCAACTGATCCGGATTGTCGGAGAGCAGCCCGCGCAGCTTGGCAATCTCGCCGGGCAGCGCGGCGCGTGCCTGGTTGTAGGGACTCAGATAGGACTCGGTGCCGGTGAGCAGGAAGCCGCGCTGGCTGGTCTCGGCATCCTTGAGGGTGGAGACCAGCATCTGCAATTGCTCGCGCACCTTCATGGTGTGCGAGACGGCGCTGGCAGCCTCGCCCCGGCTGACCGAGGCCTCCCAGGTGAACAGGGCAATCAGTACCACCGCCAGGATGGCGACGGCAAACCCGATCAGCGGCCCCAGGGGCAGCGGTGGTCCGGAAAAGGCGCCCTTGCCCTGGCGCCTCAACATGGCAATACGTTCTTCAGCTTGGCTGGAATAAACCCGCACGGTGCGCTCCGTTGTTCGAATCGTTGGTCGAGCTGCGGGGGTTCTGTGTGTCGCTGTGTCCCCCTCCCCTTGGTCTTGCCACCGGGAAAGCCGCCGATTATACGGGCCGCTTCCGGTTTGCGCAGAGCGCCGGTAGGACAAAGTGCCGGCAGTTCAGTTCCACGGCACGGTCATCCTGACATGGACAGTCGTTTCAGCTGCCGGCCAGGCCGGCGGCGATATTGATGGACAAACCGATGATGGCGGCATTGAAGACAAAGCAGATCAGCGAATGCGCCAGCACCGATTTGCGCAGCGCGCGCGAGGCCACGGCCACGTCCGAGGTCTGCACCGCCACGCTGATGGTGAAGGCGAAATACAGGAAATCCCAGTAACCGGGATTGCGTATGCCATCGGGAAAACGCAACGGCAGGGCTTGCGCATCGTCGTCCTCGGCATAGAAAAGGCGCGCGTAATGCAGCGTGAAAATGGTCCCGATCAGAGACCAGGAGCCGAAGACGGTAGAGGCCGTGAAGGCATAGCGCAACAACCGTCCACGCTCGTCGTGATGACTGCTGCCGCCGAGCTCCAGCAGGATGGCCAGAAGACTGGCAATGGCAGCCACGCAGATCATCACCAGCACCACCTGGGCGCTCTCATCCTCGGTCTCGGCCAGACGCCTGACGGCCCCGGCATCGGCGCGCAACATCATCAGCCACAGGCTCAGCAGATAGAACCAGACGCCGACATTCCAGCCGATGAGGCTGCGGCCTGTCCAGTTGCCGGCAGGAGCAAGGAGGGCGGCGGCAATCCCCACGCCGATGCCGATGAGCAAGCGCGGGTGGACCTGGAGGATGTGGCGGGCGACAGACATTGTTCTTCTTGGTAGGGTGAGCCTTCTGGAGCGACGCCTGCATCCTCAGGCTGCGGCGTCACGCAGGGGCAGGTTAGCATGGCCTGTGCGCTCCCGCCAGCGGCGCGCGGCTCAGAATTCATGCTCCTTCAAGGCGCGCCTGGCGCGTTCGCGGGCGCTGGCCAGGGCTTCTTCCTCGGTCGGGAAAATGCCCACGGGAATGTAAGTTTCGGCAATCTCGGGCTCACGCGAGAGACGCACGAAGACTTGGGCCTCGAAGCCTTCATCGGGTTTTTCCACCGCATCGTAGCGGGCGATATGGGTGCCACTTTGCAAGACCTTGTCCGTCATGCTGCCTCCTGTGTCGTTCACGATGAAGCCCGTTTGACACAGCCGCAGGCATGAGGTTCTGTGCAAGCATGATGTCCTGCGGCAAGTACGGCCATCGCCGGCGACGTCAGGCCGCCAGAGGAAAGCGCACGGTGAAGATGGTGCCCTGCCCCTGCTCCTTGCAATCGACCGTGATGACGCCGCCATGGTCATGCGCGATCTCGCGCACGATGGCCAGACCCAGGCCGCTGCCGGCGATCTTGTCATTGGCGCGATAGTAGCGGTCGAAGATCAGCTCGCGGTGCTCGGGAGCAATGCCGGGACCGGAATCTTCCACCGTCAATACGGTGGCGCCCGCTTCTTCCAGGCAGCGCACCGTCACCGTCCCGTGTTGGGGAGAGTAGCGCACGGCATTGTCGATGAGGTTGTCGATCAGGTCGGCGAGCAGGAAACGGTCGCCGCGCAGACGCGCCGGTTGCAGATCGAAGCCGAGGTCGATCTGCTTCTTGTCGGCCTCCTCGATGAAGTGCTGCACCGATTCTTCCACCAGCTTGTGCAGCGACAGTTCTTCCAGCTTGCGGCTTTCGAACAGGCCCGGTTCGGAGCGGGCCAGTGCCAGCAGTTGCCGGCTCTGACGGATCATGCGTTCCACCGAGGAATTCATCATCGCCAGCGAGCGGGCGGTATCGGGCTGGTCCTGGTGCTTGTCGTGCAGCAGCTCCAGTTGCAGCTTCAGGCCGGTCAGGGGCGTACGCAACTGATGGGCGACATCGGCCATGAAGTTCTGCTGCGCCTCTTCGCCCTTGCTGATACGGGCCATGAGTTCATTCATCGCCACGATCAGCGGCTGCAGTTCCACCGGCGCGCCGAGTCCGTCGATGGCCCCCAGCTTGCCGTGGCCGCGCTGCTCCAGGTTGCGCTGCAGGCTCTTCAAGGGACGCAGACCACGCCGCACGGCGATCAGCACCACCGACAGCGAACCGAAGGTCAGCGCGCCATCCAGCAGCAGGAAGGACAGCAGGATGGTGTAATGGGCGCGGTCGCGCTTGCGCAGGGTCTCGGCCACGGCCACCGAGATCACGCCATTCTTGACCCGCACCTGCATGGCCGAAATACGGACCGGTTCACCGCGCATCTGGCCGTCATAGTTGAAGGGACGATCGTAGATCTCGCTTTCCGGCAATTGCGGGAATCCCTTGTCGCCCACCAGGATCTCGCCCTCGGTATTGCGCACGGCAAAGAAGGTGGTGTCGGAGTGATTGCTGCGCAGGATCTGTTCGGCCTGCTGGGTCAGCTCGGCCGTGGTGCGTTCCTGGCGATGGCGCACCTGCGCATACAGGCCCCAGGTGGAATCCATCAGGTTCTGGTCGAAGGCATGCTGGGCCGGCAGCCAGGCCAGCCAGTAGGTCAGGCCGGCCCCCACCAGGTTCAGCAGCAGCAAGGGCGCGATCAGCCACCTGAGCAGGTCGCGCCGGATGCTGAGGTGAGGGTTCCCGGAAGGACGCCGGGCCGCAGCAGTGCTGTCCGCCTGCTGGTCGATGACCGTCATGGTGCGGCGTACCGGTTCAGTTCTCGCTCTTTTCGAGCATGTAGCCGAAGCCGCGAATGGTGCGGATGACCACGCCCGAATCAGCGATCTTCAGGCGGATGCGCGAGACATAGACCTCCACCGCATTGATGGTGAAGTCCTCGCCCCAGGGCAGGACGGCATCGATGATCTGCTGCTTGGAAACCACGCGCGAGGCGTGCTGCATCAGGTATTCCAGCACCGTCCATTCGCGCAGCGACAGCTCGATCTTGCGACCATCGATATCGGCGCGCTTGGTGGCATTGTCCAGCGACAGACCACCCACGGTCAGTTGCGCCGGTTGCGGCGCGCTGCGGCGGATCAGCGCCTTGATGCGGGCCACCAGCTCGGGCGTGGCGAAGGGCTTGACCAGATAGTCATCGGCCCCCAGTTCCAGGCCATGCACACGGTCGGGAATGGTATCGCGGGCGGTCAGCAGCAGCACGGGCGTGTTGTTGCCGTTGGCGCGCATGCGGCGCAGGACCTCGAAACCATCGATGCCGGGCAGGCCGATGTCGAGTACCAGCACGGCCGCGTTGAAACGCTGCGACAGCGCATCGTTGCCGTTGTTGACGGTATGCACGGTGAAACCATGCGAGTTGAGTACCCGCGACAGACCGTCGGTGAGTACCGGGTCGTCTTCGACCAGCAAAACATTCATAGGGGGACTTCTGTTGAGAAAAACGGCGCAAAACATCTGCGTAACGCTGCATCGTATTGCAGCCCAGGCCATGCTGCAAATGAGGCGTTCGCCCAGGCGGGGGGCGGCATGCGCAGAGTGTTTCTTTTTTGTCACACTCAGTTCGGCGTCAGCTAGTTGACAGCACTTTGTCAGGCTTGCCCCTTAATCTTGCCAGCCATGCGAATGAGAATCCCAATCATTAGCATGTAAAAAACACTGGTCACCAGCCAGCCAAACGTCCCTCCTTGTCGAAGGACGGAGTAGCCAGCCATGCGAGGCGGTCCTGCGCGAGCGGACCGCCTCATCATTTCCTACTCCACTAGCGACAAGAACAACATGAACCGTCTCACGCCGATGGCCGCCGCATTGGTCGCCATCTTTGCCGTCCCCCTCGCCGCCCACGCGCAGCAGGCCACTCCCGACAGCGCCACCACCACCGCGCCGGCCGACAGCCAGCTCGCCCCCGTCACGGTGGAAGGCCGTCGGGATGATTTCGCCAGCACCGGCACCGCCCTCACCAAACTGCCCGCCGACCTGCACGACGTGGCGCAATCGGTGACCGTGGTCAACAAGGCGCAGATGCAGTCGCAAGGCGTGAGTTCGCTGGCCGATGCGCTGCGCAACGTGTCCGGCATCACCCTGGGCGGTGCCGAAGGCGGTCAGATCGGCAACAACATCAACCTCAACGGCTTCTCGGCGCGCACCGACATCTATCTCGATGGCTTCCGCGACCGTGGCCAGTACTACCGCGACACCTTCGCCATCGAGGAAGTGGAAGTCCTCATGGGCCCTTCCTCGATGCTCTTCGGGCGTGGCTCCACCGGCGGCATCATCAACCAGGTCAGCAAGAAGGCCAATCTGAAGGCTGCCACCGAAATCTCCGGTTCGGTCAGCACCAATGGTCTGGTGCGCAGCACGGTCGATGTGAACCGTCCGCTCTCGGACACCTCGGCCCTGCGCATCGAAGCCATGGCCCAGAACGGCGCGGCCAGCACGCGCAACCAGACCGACGTGCAGGACTTCGGCCTGGCCGGCTCTTATGTCTGGGGCATCGGTACCCCCACCGAGATCACCCTGTCGGCCCTGTTGCAACACAACCAGGACCAGCCCGATTACGGCCTGCCGGCACTGAACGGCCATCCCGTCAACGTTGACCGCAATACCGCCTATGGCCTGGACAGTGACCGCACCATCCAGGACGTGGCTTCGTTCAATGCAGGCATCAAGCACCGAATCGCCCCGGACGTCACGCTGCGCAATCAGACCCAGTTCAACTACGTGCACACCGATGCGGTGGAAACCGCGCCCAATACCATCGGCACGATCTCTTCCAGCGGCTTCACGGCGCTCACCAATGCCAGCAGCAGCCTGCCGCTGTCCAGTCTCTACGTGCGCGGTCAGAGCCATGACCGTGTGATCACCGACTATTCCATCTTCAACCAGACCGAACTGGCGGCCAAGTTCGCCACCGGCAGCGTCAAGCACGATGCCATCGTCGGTGTGGAAGTCGGCCACGACGGCTACGACAACCAGGCCTCTTACCGCAACGGCAGCTGCAATGGCCGCTCGCTCAATGCCTCCGGTGCCACCACCGGCTACCTGGATTGCGTGAGCGTGGTCAATCCGTCCTACAGCGCTGCCGGCAGCAGCGTAGCCGATACCGCCGGCAACCATGCCGGTGGCAGCGCCAACACCATCGCCGCCTATGTGGGCGACACCATCGCGCTGGTGCCGCAATTGAAGCTGGTGGGCGGCCTGCGCTATGACCGCTATGTGGCCAGCATCACCAATTCGATCAACTCGGGCAATACCACCGGTTCCACCGCACTGGGCTATGCCCAGCAGAGCGTGAACTTCCTGAGCGTACGTTCGGGCGCAATCTGGCAGCCCAGTGTCGCGCAGTCCTATTACGTTTCCTACGGCACCTCATTCAATCCTTCGCTGGAGCAGTTGACCGGTACCGCAGGCCAGCAGAACCTGGATCCGGAAAAGAACCGTTCCTATGAAGTCGGTGGCAAGTGGGATGTCGCCGAAGGCCTGGCGCTGACTGCCGCCGGCTTCCAGATCACCAAGGAAAACGCCCGCAGCCAGGTGGCTACCGGCGTCTACGCACTGGCCGGTACGGTCCGCGTGAACGGTGCGCGCGCCGGTGCCACAGGTCGCATCACGCGCGACTGGCAGATCGCCGCCAACTACACCTACCTGGATGCCAAGGTCATCGGCGGTGCCGTGGCCGACACGTCGGTAGGCAAGATCCCGGTCAACACCCCCAAGCACACCCTGACCACCTGGACCACCTACGACCTGGCCCCGCACTGGCAGGTCGGTGGCGGCGCGACCTATATGTCGCAGCGCTATGCCAACGCTACCAACACCGTGCAGGTCGGCGGCTACACCCGTTACGACGCGATGCTGGCCTACACCACCAAGGCCTACGACATCCGCCTGAACCTCTACAACCTGAGCAACAAGATGTATTACGATGCGCTGATCCAGTCCGACGGCGGCCGTTCGGTCCCGGGTTCGGGCCGTACCGCCCTGCTGTCACTGACCTATCGCATGTAAGAAAGAAGACGCGCCCATGCTCATCACCATCCCTCAGCTGCTGGACCCGCAAGCCCTGCAGCACGTACGCAACTTGCTGGACCAGGCGGGCCAAGCCTGGGTGGATGGACGCGTCACGGCGGGCTACCAGGGTGCGCCGGTGAAGTTCAACCAGCAGATCGACGAGCATTCGGAGGTCGCCCTGCAATGCCAGCGCATCATCGTCTCTGCGCTGGAGCGGCATCCGCGCTTCATCAGCGCGGCACTGCCCAACCTGATCTACCCGCCCATGTTCAATCGCTATGGCCAGGGCATGCACTTTGGTGCCCACGTCGACGGCAGCGTGCGCATCCATCCGCACACGGGACGCAAGCTGCGCACCGACGTTTCGGCCACGCTGTTCCTGGCCGACCCGGCTGACTACGATGGCGGTGAATTGCAGATCGACGACAGCTACGGCATGCACAGCGTCAAGCTGGCCGCCGGCGACATGGTGCTCTATCCGGCCACCAGCCTGCATACCGTGACACCGATCACGCGCGGCGTACGCATGGGCTGTTTCTTCTGGATTCAAAGCCTGGTGCGCGACGATGGCCAGCGCCAGATGCTGTTCGACATGGACAACGCCATCCAGCGCCTGAACCAGACCGATGCCGATGCGCTCGCACGGCGCACCCTGGTGGGCTGCTACCACAACCTGCTGCGACAATGGAGCGAGACCTGATCGCTCCTGCGCCGGCCCAATGATTGATATCGTTTATCGGAAGTAGCGCGGATCCATCTTGCGGAACACCCAGGCCGAGATCAGGGTGATCGCGCCCACGATCACGAAGGTGATCTGGAAGCTGGCGTTGGTCGCCGTGCCCGCCTCGTTCTTGAACAGATTGACCATGGTGCTGCCGATGGTCACTCCCAGCCCGATGGCCAGCATCTGCACCATCGAGAACAGACTGTTGCCGCTGCCCGCATCTTCCTTGCGCAGCCCCTTCAAGGTCACACTGTTCATGGCCGCGAACTGCATCGAGTTGGAGGCGCCGAAGACGGCCAGTTGCACGATCGACGCCGCCAGCGGCCAGCCGGGCGTGATCAGCGCGAAGGAGACGATGGACAGGCCGACGATGGCCGTATTGACCAGCAGGAAGCGGTCATAGCCGAAACGCTTGACCAGCGGGGCGATCCACGGCTTGGCGATGGTGCCGGCAATGGCCGCCGGCAGCAGCAGCATGCCCGCATGCAGCGGCGAATAACCCAGCCGCACCTGCAAGAGCAGGGGCAGCAAAAAAGGTACCGCCGAAGAACCGATGCGACACACCAGGTTGCCCGCCAGTCCGATGCTGAAATTGGGCTCACCAAACAGACCGAGCCGGAACAGTGGACGCGGATGAACGGACGCATGGCGCCAGTAGACCAGTACAGTCAGCGCTGCCAGACCGAACAGTCCGATGCTCCAGCCAGTACGGTTGTGATCGAAAGGCACGTCCAGCGCCAGCGAGAAGGCCACCATGCAGGCGGACAGCAAGACGCACCCGATCAGGTCGAAGCGAAGTGGACCGGCAAGCTTGTCATCGGGGAGAAAGTACAGTACGGCCCCCATCCCCAGTACACCTACAGGCAAGTTGATCAGAAAGATCCAGTGCCAGGACAGGCTTTCCACCAGCCACCCGCCCAGTACAGGGCCGACCACCGGCCCAAGCTGCCCGGCAATCGAGATCGAGGCCAGCGCGGCAATATACTGCGCGCCCGGCACGGCCCGCAACACGGCCAGGCGTCCGACCGGCAGCAACATCGATCCCCCCAGCCCCTGCACCACACGCGCGGCCAACAGCAATGGCAGCGTCGACGCCACCGCGCACAGCACCGAGCCCAGCGCGAACAGCAGGATCGCCGCAAAATACACGCGGCGCGTGCCGAAACGGTCGGCCAGCCAGCCGGAGGCCGGCGTGAGCGAGGCCATGGTCAGCGTATAGGCCACCACTACCGGGTGCATGTTCAGGACCGGTTCGCCCAGGCTGCGCGCCATGGCGGGCAAGGCGGTGTTGACGATGGTGGTGTCCAGCGTCTGCATGAAGAAGCCCGACGCGACGATCCACAGCAAGGCACGCTGGGTCACGGGATCGTTGAGAGAGGCGGGGGCGGGCGTGTCGCGAAGACGCGGCGGCAAGTTGGCGGACATGGCGAAGTCGAAGTGGGAATGCGCTGGCGAAAATACGGCGGGGACACGTCGCTCGCAAGCATCCGTGTCCCCGCGTACTACCGCCACATTCTACGCCTTGAGCGCCTTCTCATCAGAAGGCCTGCGGACGCCACTTCAGCAGGCGTCGTTCCAGCGCATGCAGCAGCCAGTCCGCCGCCAGGGCCACCACCGCCAGCACGATCATGGCCGCGAACACGCCGCTGGCATTGAAGGCGCCCTGAGCAGTGGAGATCAGCAGGCCAATACCCTGTTTGGAACCGAGGAACTCGCCCACCACGGCCCCCACCAGTGCAAAGCCGAAGCTCACGTGCAGGCTGGCCAGGATCCACGACAGCGCCGAGGGAACCACTACCGCCATGGTCACCTGGCGGCGCGAGGCACCGAGGATCTGGGCGTTGGCGATCATGTAGCGGTCAGCCTCGCGTACGCCCTGGAAGGCATTGGCGAACACCACGAAGAACACCATCACCACCGCCAGCGCCACCTTGGAGGCCATGCCCAGGCCGAAGGCGATGACGAAGATCGAACCCAGCACCACGCGCGGAATCGAATTGGCGATCTGGATGTAGAGGCTGAAGACATCCGAGAGCAGCTTGTTGCGCCCAAGGACGATGCCGGCGATGACCCCGGCCACCGAGCCGATCAGGAAGCCCAGCACGGTCTCTTCCAGCGTCACCAGGACCTGGGTCCAGAGCGAACCCTGGGAAGTCCCTTCCACCATCCAATCGTAGATCTGCGCCACGATCAGCGAGGGCTGGGAAAAGAAGAACGGATCGATCCAGCCGATACGCGCGCAGACTTCCCAGCCGCCCAGGACGATCACCAGGATGGCGATGCGCAGGCCGATCACCAGTTGGTGACGCGCGCGGATCTTGCGTTGCGCCTCCGCTTCGACGGCGGCGATGTCCATCATCGGGGCATTGTGGCTTGCTTGTGCTTGTGTCATGGGATTCCCCTGTATTTCAGAATTGAATAGGCGATGTACGTACGCGCGTCCAGGCGCATCACGCGATGTGGACTTCCTCGCGCAGATCGGCCCAGATACGGCGCGAGATATCGATGAAGCGCTGCTCGTAACGCACCTCCTCCATCACGCGCGGACGCGGCAGATCGATGGGGTAGACGCTCTTCAAGGTGGCCGGACGGGCGGTGAGCACATAGACCTTGTCGGCCAGGGCGATGGCTTCCTCCAGGTCGTGGGTGACGAACACCACCGAGCCCGAATGGGCCGACCACAGGCGCAGCAGTTCATCCTGCATCAGGGTGCGGGTCTGCATGTCGAGCGCCGAGAAGGGTTCATCCATCAGCAAGATCTCGGGGCTGTTGATGAAGGTCTGGGCCAGCGCCACGCGCTTGCGCATGCCGCCGGAGAGCTGGTGCGGATAGTGGTCGCCGAACTTGTCCAGACCCACGCGGCGGATCCATTCGTCGGCCAGGGCATGCGCCTGTTCCTTGGACTGGCCACGGAACATCGGACCGGCGGCGACGTTGTCACGCACGCTGCGCCAGGGGAAGACGGCGTCGTTCTGGAACACGAAACCGATGCGCGGATCGATGCCGTTGACCGGCTGCCCCATCACCCGCACCTCGCCCACGGTGGGCTTGAGCAGGCCGGTGATGAGCGAGAGCGTGGTCGACTTGCCGCAACCGGTCGGGCCGACCACGGCGACGAATTCACCGCGCGCCACGCTCATGGAGAAA
Organism: Herbaspirillum sp. C9C3; assembly: GCF_013359625.1. Taxonomy (NCBI): domain Bacteria; kingdom Pseudomonadati; phylum Pseudomonadota; class Betaproteobacteria; order Burkholderiales; family Oxalobacteraceae; genus Herbaspirillum; species Herbaspirillum sp. C9C3. Next base: position 72,182 of record NZ_JABFMQ010000006.1, on the reverse strand, counting down.
TCACGCAGCGCCACGGTGGCCTTGCCATCGGCGGTAATGAAGCGGCAGCTCACGTTGCGCAGTTCGATGGCCGGCGTTGCCTGGGCGGCCTGGCCGGCGGGGGTGAAGGCCTGCTGGTTGATGGCGTTCATCGTGGTGCTCTTTCGTAGCTGAAGGTTGAGTGCTGCCCTGACGCGCGCAAGCGCATCATGGCGTAGATCATTGACGGGATCGATCGAATGCAGGAAAGGACTGGCCAATGCTCACTGGTCACTGGCCAGTCCCGGCTTCATTTCACGGTGCTGACGAATTCATCCGTATAGGTCTTGGAGAGGTCCACATGCTTGCCCTTGACGTTGGGGTTGAAGCCCGACAGCACGGCCAGCACGGTTTCCGGGCCGCCCTTGGGCATCTTGCCGTCCTGCGAATACATCGGCAGCGAATTGCTCAGCGCCTGGACATACAACGGCTTGTTGTTGCCGTAATAGTCCTTGGGCATCTTGTCGGCGATCTGCTCGGCGGTATGGGTGTTGATGAACTTGAGTGCCTTGACGAAGGCGTGCGCCAGCTTCTCGGCCTCTTCCTTGTGGCCGTTGAGCCAGCTGCGCTGCACGTAGACGCTGGAGGCCGGATACAGTCCGCCCAGCGCCTTGACGGTACCCTCCACGGTACGCATGTCGATGAGCACCTTGGCATCCCCCGTCTTGAGCAACTGCGAGACGGTTGGTTCGGTGGTCATGCCGGCATCGATGCGGCCCTGCTTCATGGCGGCGATGAAGGTATTGTCGGCGCCCACCGGCAGCACCGAGAACTGCTTGGAGGTGATGCCCTCGCGGGAGGCCAGGTATTGCGTCAGGAAGTTGGTGGACGCACCCAGTCCGGTCACGCCCAGAGTCTTGCCCTTGGCATCGGCCATGCTCTGGAAGTGTGGCGCGGCCTTGCTCGAGACCAGTTCCACTTCACCCGGCACCTGGCCCAGGATGGTGATGGCGGTGACTTCCTTGCCCTTGGTCTGCAGGTCGATGGAGTGATCATAGAAACCGACCACCGCCTGCACGGCACCGGCCAGCAGTTCATTCTCGGCATCGACCCCGGCCGGCTGCGACTGCAGCTCCACGTCCAGGCCCTCTTCCTTGAAATAGCCCAACTGTTCGGCCAGCTTGGCCGGCAGGTAGATCATCTTGTTGATGCCGCCCACCATGATGGTGACCTTGGCGGCAGCCGACGCCTGAATCGGCATGGCGGCCAGCACGGTGCCGGCAACGGCCAGCGACAACAGGCCACGACGGAAATTTTTGTTCATGTCAGCTCCTCGAAATGGATGCAGCAGCCCGCGAATTCTACGGGGTCTTCATATAGACGGCGCAATTCACTGTGCCGCGTCGACAAACTCGTTGGTATAGGTCTTGGCAAGGTCGATGTTCTTGCCCTTGATGTTGGGATTGAAGCCGGCCATCACCTTGAGCACCTGCTCGGGGCCACCGGCGGGCATCTTGCCATCAGGCGAATACATCGGCAGCGAGGCCTTGAGCGCCTGCACGTAGATAGCCTTGTTACCGCCGTAGTAATCCTTGGGCATCTTCTCGGCGATGTCTTCGGCGGAATGGGTCTGGATGTACTTGAGCGTCTTGACGAAGGCGCGCGCCAGCTTCTGCGCCTCGGCCTTGTGGCTGTTCATCCAGGAACGGTGCACATAGACGCTGGAGGCCGGATAGAGTCCGCCCAGCGCGGCCTTGGTGCCCTCCACGGTGCTCATGTCGACCAGCACCTTGGCCGCACCCGAGGCCAGCAGGATGGAGGTGGTCGGTTCAGTGGTCCAGGCCACATCCACGCGCTTCTGCTTCATGGCGGCAATCAGGGTATTGCCGGCACCGACGGGCAGCATCGAGTAATCGCCCGACTTCAGTCCGGCGCGGGCGGCCAGGTATTGCGCCAGGAAGCTGGAGGACGAACCCAGCCCGGTCACGCCAAGGGTCCGCCCCTTGAGGTCGGCCATGCTGTGGACACTGTCAGCCAGGTCGGCGCGCACCATCTCCATGCCGCCGGGTACCCGCAGCAGCTGGGTGATGGAGGTCACTTCCTTGCCTTTGCTCTGCAGGTCGATGGAGTGGTCATAGAAACCCACCACCGCCTGCACGGCCCCGGCCAGCAGTTCATTCTCGGCATCGACCCCGGCCGGCTGCGACTGCAGTTCCACGTCCAGGCCTTCGTCCTTGAAGTAGCCCAGGCTTTCGGCCAGCTTGGGCGGCAGGTAAATGAGCTTGTTGATGCCGCCCACCATGATGATGATCTTGTCGGCCGCATGGGCCTGCGGGGCGATCAGGCCGAGCGTGCAGGCGGCCATGGCGCCGATGGCCAGGGCGCGCACACTACGGCGCAATGGGGCCGCGAGCGAACGCGGGAACACAGGGGTATCGTGACGCATTATGATTGTCTCCATATTTTTTGGGGTGGGATGGTCTGTCGCCATCTTCACTTCTTGTAGACTTGCGGGCCTATTCTAAGAAGCCGAAACCTTCATCCAGCTTTCCAAATTTCGGCTTTTTGCTTTGCAGTGCAACAAAAAGAACGTCAAGAACAAGAGACCAACGCATGAAATTGCTCCTCATCGAAGACAATCCCCAGCTTGCCCACTGGCTGGAGCAGATCCTCAAGGAACACAAGTTCAAGGTCGATATCGCCGCCGATGGCGAGATCGCCGACCAGGTGCTGCGCGACGAGAATTACGATGTCGTGCTGCTGGACCTGATGCTGCCCAAGCTGCACGGCAAGAACGTGCTGCGCCGCCTGCGCGAGCGCCACAACGGTGTGCCGGTGATGATCCTGACGGCCAGCGGCTCCATCGATGAAAAGGTCGAGTGCCTGGGCGCCGGCGCCGATGACTACCTGGTCAAACCCTTCGAGATCCGCGAGCTGGTGGCCCGCATCAAGGTGCTGGTGCGCCGCCAGACACCCGACAAGGCCGCCGAGATTCATTGCGGTGACCTGGTCTATGACAGCAATACGCGCCAGTTCGCCATCGCCGGTGCCACCCTGGCGCTACCGGCACGGGAGCATGACGTACTGGAAGTGCTGATGTTGAAGCAGGGCAAGACCGTATCGAAAACGGCGCTGATGAAGGGTGTCTTCAGTCTTTCCGAAGAGCCCAGCGCGGACGCCATCGAAATCTACATTTCGCGCCTGCGCAAGAAACTGGAACACTCCAGCGCAGCCATCATGACCCTGCGCGGCCTGGGCTACCTGTTGAAGCAGAAAGATGATTGACAGCCTGCGCCTGCGCCTGCTGTGGTGGCTGCTGATCCCGATGGCGGTCTACGTGGGCTTGTCCACCAGCGATGCCTATGACAACGCCGTCTCCAGCGCCACCCTGGTGCAGGACCGCGCGCTGCTGGCGTCGGCCCGCATGATGGCGGGCCAGGTGGGCTGGAATGATGGCGCGCCGGTGGTCTCAATACCGCCTGCCGCACTGGAACTGTTTGCCTCGCCGGCCCAGGATGCGGTGTATTACCAGGTGCGCTTGGATGACGACACACTGCTGGCAGGACGCCCGGACTTTCCCGCCCGGCCTGACTTTGCGGCACTCTATCCGGTCTATGCCACGACCACGTTCGAAGGCAAGCCGCTGCGCGTGGTCAGCTACATCCGCGCGCTGTTCGACGAAGGCACGCTGCGCATGGTGGCCGTGTCGGTGGGCCAGACCATGCAGGGACGCCAGGAAATGATCGCCGACCAGTGGCATGCCTCGCTGCGTCGTCAGATCGTGCTGCTGTTGCTGGCCATCAGCCTGGTGGTGCTGGGCCTGACGATGGAACTGCGCCCCCTGCTGGCGCTCAAGGATGAACTGACCACGCGCGAGCCAGACTCACTCACGCCGCTGCGTGCCGGCGGTCTGCAGCAGGAATTGCGGCCCATCGTGGAAGCCATCAACCAGTACATCTTCCGCCTCAATGCCCAGGTGACGGTGCAGAAGCGCTTCGTGGCCGATGCCGCGCATCAGTTGCGCACGCCCCTGGCGGTGATCGATTCACAGATCCAGTTCGCCCGCCAGCTGGACGATCCGGCACGGGTCAAGGAAGTGCTGGCCGCGCTGCAGGACAGCAGCCGCAGCATGACCGACCTGACCAACAAACTCTTGCTGCTCTCGCAGGCCGAAGCCTCCAACAGCATCGCCTTCCCGCGCGCGCCGGTGGACCTGATGGCGGTGGCGGCCATGGTGCTGGAAGAACTGGCCGGGCTGGCCCTGAAGAAGGGCATCGATCTCGGGCTGGAGAGCACGCTGGAAAGCGCCATGGTCAACGGCAACGAGGCGCAATTGATGGGCCTGTTCATGAACCTGATCGACAATGCCCTGCGCTATACGCCGCCGGGCGGCAAGGTCACGGTGGGGCTGGCACACAGGCGCGGCCAGGTCGTCATCACCGTCACCGACAATGGCCCCGGCATTGCGGCCGAGGTGCGCGAACGCGTCTTCGAACGCTTCTATCGCAATGCCGCACCGGACCAGCCGGGCTCCGGACTAGGGCTGGCCATCGTGCGCGAGATCGTGCAGGCTTCGCAGGGATCGATCCGGCTCGACGCGCCGGCCGGGGGGAGCGGGCTGGTGGCGACCGTGAGCCTGCCGGCATTGGAAAGCTGACGCCTGGGCGCGCAGCAATACAAAAGCGCGCAGCGCCCAATACAAACGATCAAAAAGTATCAGCCCGCGGCACGCTTTTGGCGTGGAGCGGCGCGCCCTGCCCTCGTACTCTTGCTCCTGCCCTCAAGGCAAATGGGGCTGCGCAGTGTCCCCCGCTGCACCGGCACCCGCCTGAACGATAAAAAAACCAGGAGACAAACCGTGAACAAGATCCGCTTGGGCGCCGCGTGCGCCGTCCTTGGCGCTGCCCTGCCCTTGGTGGCATCGGCGCAGTCCTGCAATGTCCCCGTGCTGAAGGTGCTGGCGCAGAAGAGCCTGGGCCTGACCGTGATGGAAAAATCGCTGGCCGATTACCAGAAGCGCACCGGCACCCGTATCGAGATCAGCTACTTCGGCGAGAACGACCGGCGCGCCAAGTCGCGCCTGGATGCCTCCACCAGGGCCGGTTCCTACCAGGTGTATTACGTCGACGAAGCCAACGTGGCCGAGTTTGCCTCGGCGGGCTGGATCGTGCCGCTGTTGAAGTATTTCCCCAAGGACGCCGACTACCAGGACTTCCTGCCCGGTCGCCGCGCCGTGGCCAGTTACAAGGACGTGGCGTATTTCGCACCGCTGATCGGGGGCTCGGACTTTCTCTTCTATCGTCGCGACCTGCTGGAAAAAGCCGGGCTGCCGGTGCCACGCACGCTGGACGAACTGGTGGCCGACATCAAGAAACTGCATTCTCCCCCGAACGTCTATGGCTGGGTGGCACGCGGCCAGCGCGGCTCGGGGATGAACGTCTGGCGCTGGGCGCCCTTCATGCTGGCGCAGGGCGGCCAGTGGACCGACAAGAACAACCAGCCGGCCTTCAACTCGCCCGCTGCGGTCAAGGCCACGCAACTCTATGCCGAATTGTTCAAGTACGCGCCCCCGGGCGCGGCTACCTATGACTGGAGCAATGCGCTGGAAGCCTTCCGCTCCGGCAAGGTGGCCTTCATGATCGAGTCCACGCCCTTCGCCGACTGGATGGAGGACAGCAGCAAATCCAGCGTGGCCGACAAGGTCGGCTATGCGCGTCCGCCCGCACCGCTGCCTTCGGCCGCCTACGGCCACGGGCTGGCCATTTCCGCCGTCGGCGCCAAGGATGAGTGCACCCGCCAGGCGGCGGGCAAATTCATCGCCTTTGCTACCGGCAAGGAACAGGAACAGGCCCGTCTGCGCGAAAAGGTCTTCAGCGACTACAACCGCACCAGCACCATCCAGAGCGATTACTTCCAAAAGCACGTCAAGCCGCAAATCCTCGCCGGCCTGAAGGACACCACGCCGGTCTCCAGGCTGACCATCTGGCCCAGCCCGCAATGGCCGGACATCGGCGACAACCTCGGCGTGACGCTGGAAGAAATCTTCACCGGTACCCGCAAGGATATTCCGCGCGCCCTGGACGAAGCCGCGCAGTATGCGCAGGACGCGATGGAACACGCGCGTAAATAATTTACTTCATTCAATCGCGTTACACGCTGCAGCCGCCCTATTCCCTTGCCGGACCAGGGCGGATTCCGGAGTCCTGCATGTTCAATCGTGGAAAGACCTCGCTGCCCTACCTGTTCCTCGGCCCCTCACTGTTGGTGATGTTGGTGCTGGGGCTGGTGCCGACGGTGGCGGCGATCAACCTGGCGCTGAAAAATCGCGTGCTGCGCTATCCCGACAGTGACTATGTCTGGCTGCGCAACATCGAGCGGCTGATGTCGGACCGGCGCTTCCTCAACGCCATCGAAGTCTCGGCCATCTGGGAAGTGGTCACCGTACTGGGTGCGGTGGCGCTCGGCATCCTCATCGCCATCTACCTGTTCGAAAACGTCCATGGCAAATGGCGCCAGGCCATGTGCGTGCTGCTGATCACGCCGGTGCTGCTGCCGCGCGTGTCGGCCGCCTTCATCTGGAAGTTCATGTATTCGCCGCTGACCGGCATCCTGGGCTGGCTGCTGGGGCTGGTGGGCATCCATGACACGGCCTTCCTGTCGGACCCGGTGCTGGCGCTCTATGCGGTGGCCGCCGTGGATATCTGGCAGTGGGGACTGTTCTTCGCCGCGATCGTATTGAAGCTGCTGGAAACCTTGCCACCCGAACCGCTGGAAGCGGCCCGGCTCGATCATGCGCGCACCTGGCAGGTGTATGCCTATATCGCCCTGCCGATGTTGAAGGCCCCGCTCATCAGCCTGGTCTTCATCAAGATGGTGGAATCGCTGCGCTCCTTCGACCTGATTTACGTGATGACCAAGGGTGGGCCGGGCGTGGCCACCGAGACGCTGGACATGTATGCCTATGCACAAGGCATCGGACTCTCGGGCAAGGTCTCCTATGCCTCCACCATGGCGGTGCTGATGATGGTGGCGACCACACTGATCTTTACCCTGATCTGGAAACGGGTGAGCCAATGGGAAGATTGATCACACGCTGCGCCATCTGGGGCGTGGGCATCCTGCTGGTGCTGGTGGCGGTGTTTCCGCTGTTGTGGGCGCTGCTCAATTCCTTGAAGACCTTGCTGGACATCGTCACACCGACGCCGCGCTTCATCTTCACACCCACGCTGGGAAACTATCGCCAGGTCATCGGCAGCCCGGAAGTGCTGGTGGGCCTGAGCAACAGCATCGTCATCGTCGGCAGCGCCGTGCTGCTGGGTACGCTCATGGGCGTACCGGCGGCCTACGTGATTGCGCGCTACCACGTGCCGGGCAAGCGCGACATCCAGTTCTTCCTGCTCTCGCTGCGCTTTCTGCCGCCGGTGGCGGTGGCCATTCCGCTCATTGCGATCTGGGTCGATCTGGGACTGTATGACACGCGTTTCTCGATGATCGTGACCTACCTCCTGACCACGCTCTCGACCATCACCTGGCTCTCGATTCCGGTATTCCAGCGCATGCCGCGCGAGATTGAAGAAGCCGCCACCCTCGATGGCTACGGCCCCTACGCGGTGTTCTGGAAGATTGCCCTGCCCAACTGCGCCGGCACCTTGCTGGGCGGGATCATCTTCAGCTTCGTGCTGGTCTGGAACGAACTGATGATCGCCCTGGCGCTGACCTCCTACAACAGCGCCACCCTGCCGGTGGTGGCCTCGGCCTTTACCTCCATGGGGCAGGAAGTGCCGTGGGGCGTGATCAACGCTTCCACCGTCTTGCTGGCGCTGCCGCCCCTGATCTTTGTCGGCGTGTTGAGCCGGCTGTTGAATTCCATCCTCACCGGAAAATAAGGAGACCCCATGCAAGCCCTCGTACTCGAAGCCACGCGCGAACTGGCTCTGCGCGACATCGACCTGCCCCAGGAGCTCGGCCCGCAGGATGTGCGCATCCGCATCCATACCGTCGGCATCTGCGGCAGCGACCTGCACTACTACACCCATGGCCGCATCGGCCCCTTCAAGGTGGACGCGCCCATGGTACTGGGACACGAAGCCTCGGGCACCATCACCGAGGTCGGCAGCGAAGTCAGCCAGCTCAAGGTCGGCGACCGTGTCTGCATGGAGCCGGGCATCCCGCGCCTGGATTCGCCGGCCACCCTGCGCGGCCTGTACAACCTCGATCCCGCCGTGCGCTTCTGGGCCACCCCGCCCATCCACGGCTGCCTCACCGGCAGCGTGGTGCATCCGGCGGCGTTCACCTACCGGCTGCCGGACAATGTCAGCTTTGCCGAAGGCGCCATCGTCGAACCCTTGTCCATCGGCCTGCAAGCCGCTACCAAGGCACGCATGAAACCGGGCGACACCGCCGTGGTGATCGGTGCCGGCACCATCGGCGCCATGACCGCGCTGGCCGCCCTGGCCGGGGGCGCGGCGCGCGTGATCCTGGCCGATGTAGTGGCGCAGAAGCTGGCGCATTTTGCGCACAATCCGGCCGTCATCACGGTGGATGTGACACGGCAGGCGCTGACCGATGTGGTACGGCAAGTTACCGAGGGCTGGGGTGCCGATGTGGTCTTCGAAGCCTCCGGCCATGCCGGGGTCTACCAGACCCTGCTGGACCTGGTCTGCCCGGGCGGCTGCGCGGTGCTGGTCGGCATGCCGCCGGAACCGGTGGCGCTGGATGTGGTGAGCATGCAGACCAAGGAAGTACGACTGGAATCAGTGTTCCGCTATGCCAACATCTTCCCGCGCGCACTGGCCCTGCTGAGCTCGGGAATGATCGATGTGAAGCCTTTCATTTCACGCAGCTTCCCCTTCTCGCAGGGGATTGAGGCCTTCGAGGAAGCCGCGCGCGCTCATCCTCAGGATGTGAAGATTCAGATCGAAATGGAAGGCTGACCATGGCTGACATCCACTGCCAGGGCCTCTCCAAGCATTACGCCGGCGGCCCGCCGGTGCTGCATCCGCTGGACTTGCGTATCGGCGACGGTCAATTCGTGGTCCTGCTCGGCCCCTCCGGCTGCGGCAAATCCACCATGCTGCGCATGATCGCGGGGCTGGAAGAAATCAGCGGCGGCACACTCTCCATCGGTGGCCAGGTGGTCAACGACCTGCCCGCGCGGGAGCGCAACGTGGCCATGGTGTTCCAGAACTATGCGCTCTATCCGCACATGAACGTCTATGACAATATCGCCTTCGGCCTGCGGCGCTTGAAGCGCCCTGCGGATGAAATCGATCGCCGCGTACGCGAGGTGGCTGCCATGCTCAATCTCGAGACCCTGCTCGACCGCAAGCCGCGAGCCATGTCCGGCGGACAGCAGCAGCGTGCCGCGATTGCGCGCGCCATCATCAAGACGCCCTCGGTGTTCCTCTTCGATGAGCCGCTCTCCAATCTCGATGCCAAACTGCGCGCCCAGTTGCGCGGCGACATCAAGCGCCTGCACCAGCGCCTGCGCACCACCACCGTCTACGTCACCCATGACCAGCTCGAAGCGATGACCCTGGCCGACCGCGTCATCCTCATGCACGGCGGCCGCATCGTGCAGGCAGGCTCACCGGCCGAGCTGTACCGTTATCCACGTACGCTCTTTGCGGCGGGCTTCATCGGCACGCCCGCCATGAACTTCCTCGATGGCGTGGTCGAACGGGACGGCGCCGTGCTGGCCGTACGCTGTGAAGAGCGGCGCTGGATTCTTCAGGATGAAAGGTTTTCACGCCTCACGCCGGGAATGACGGTAAAGTTGGCGGTACGTCCTGACTACGTCCGCATTGCCGACGAGCGGGAAGCCATCCGCAGCCTGAACTGCCCGGTCAGTGTGGAACTGGTGGAGATCCTGGGAGCCGATGCGCTCCTGACCACCCGCTTCGGTCAACAGACGCTGACCGCCCTGGTGAGCGCGCAGCACCTGCCGCAGGCAGGCGAGCGCCTGCACCTGGCCTTCGATGAGCAGGCGCTGCATGTGTTCGATGTACAAAGCGGAGAGAACCTGTCGCTGCCCGCAGCCGCCTGCGCGGCCAGCGGGCATGATGACGGCCCGCATGGCAAGGAGACCAAGCATGAGTCCGGATCTGGAGCTGGTGCATACACGCCAGGACGAATCGTTCAGGGCCTGGGTGCATGACTACCCGCACACGGTGGCCAAGTGGCATTTCCATCCAGAATACGAAGTTCACATCATCACGGCCTCCAGCGGCAAGTTCTTCGTGGGTGACTTCATCGGCGACTTCGCCCCCGGCAACCTGGTGCTGACCGGCCCCAACCTGCCGCACAACTGGGTCAGCAATCTCGGTGCGGGCCAGCAGGTGGCCGCGCGCGACCTGGTACTGCAATTCTCGCGCTCCTTCGCCGACCGCATGCTGGGGGCCATCCCGGAGCTCTCGCCCTTGCAGGATCTGCTGGAGGGGGCGGCGCGCGGCTTGCAGTTTCCTGATGCCCTGGGCAGGTCGATCATCCCGCTGATGCGGGACCTGGCACAGGCCAATGGCGCGCGCCGTGTGGTGCTGATGATGAGCGTGCTGGAACAGCTGGCCTCCTGCCGCGAACGCAGACCACTGGCCGGACCGGGCTACGATCTGGATGCCCAGCGCCACATGTCCTCCACCATCAACCAGGTGCTCTCCTGCATCCGCCAGAACCTGGGCGGCAATCTGCGCGAGAGCGACGTGGCCGAACTGGCCGGCATGAGCGTGAGCAGCTTTACCCGCTTCTTCAAGCGTCATACGGGCTGCACCTTCATCCAGTACCAGAATGGCCTGCGTCTGAACGAAGCCTGCGAACTGCTCATGTGCACCGCACTGAGCGTGACCGAGGTGTGCTACCGGGTCGGATTCAACAATCTCTCCAATTTCAACCGCCAGTTCCTGGCCCACAAGGGCATGCCGCCCTCGCGCTTTCGTGCGCTGCACCGGCTCAACGACGACGTCCGGGCAGTTGCGTAAAGCCCATCCACGTGTACGCAAAGGAAAACGATTTGAGCTATCTCGGCATCGACCTCGGCACTTCCGAAGTCAAGCTCGTCCTCACCGACGACGCCTCCCAAGTCATCGCCACCAGCAGCACCCGGCTGCGCGTGGACAATCCGCATCCGCTGTGGTCCGAGCAGGCTCCGCAGGCGTGGTGGAATGCCACCCTGGACGCCATCGCCGCACTGCGCAGCCAGGCCCCGCAGGACTTCCAGGCACTGCGCGGCATTGGCATCTCCGGTCAGATGCACGGGGCCACGCTGCTGGACCGCAACGGCAACGTACTGCGTCCGGCCATCCTGTGGAACGACATGCGCGCGCATGCCGAATGCGTGGAGCTGGAAGCCCTGGTACCCGACGCGCCGACGATCACGGGCAACCGAGCCATGCCGGGATTGACGGCACCCAAACTGTTGTGGCTGTCGAAATACGAAGCTGCGGTGTACCGCGCCATCGACAAGGTCCTGCTGCCCAAGGATTACCTGGGCTGGAAGCTGACGGGTGAATTCGTCTCCGAGATGTCGGACGCGGCCGGAACGCTGTGGCTGGATGTCGCCCGGCGCGACTGGTCCGATCGCATGCTGGCCGCCACCGGGCTGGATCGCAGCCACATGCCGCGCCTGGTCGAAGGCAGTGACGTGGCCGGGCATCTGCGTGAAGAGTTGCGGCGCGAGTGGGGCCTGAGCGGCCCGGTCGTGGTGGCCGGTGGTGCCGGGGACAACGCCGCCAGCGCGGTGGGCATCGGCGTGATCGAGGCGGGCGATGCCTTCCTGTCACTGGGCAGTTCGGGCGTCCTGTTTGCCGCCACGGCGCGACATGCGCCCAATCCACAGCAGGGTGTGCATGCGTTCTGCCACTGCCTGCCGGGGCAATGGCACCAGATGAGCGTGATCCTGTCGGCGGCGGCCAGCCTGCATTGGCTCGCAGGTGTGACCGGGCAGCCCGTGGCCACGCTGGTGGCGGGCGCGGCGCAACTGACGGCGATGCAGCAGGCGCAGGCGCCGCTGTTCCTGCCCTATCTGAACGGCGAGCGTACGCCGCACAATGATGCGACGGCCAAGGGCGTGCTGTTCGGCATGACACCGGCGCATGACAGTGCACACCTGGCCTATGCGGTGATGGAAGGGGTGGCCTTTGCGATGGCCGATGGCTATGCGGCTTTGCAGGCGGCAGGTACGCTGCTCAACAGCGCAGCCCTGGTCGGCGGCGGGTCGCGCAGTGCGTTCTGGGGGGAATTGTGTGCGACGGCCTTGGGCATTGCACTGCGGCGACATGCGGGGGCGGAGGTGGGAGCGGCCATGGGCGCGGCCAGGTTGGCGAGGTTGGCCGATACCGGTGAAGAGGCGGGCCGCGTGTGCGTGGCGCCCGAGGTACTGGAGTGGTACCGGCCCGACTCGGCAAGGCAGGCACAACTTCAGCGCAGGCTGACACAATACCGGCGTCTCTATCGCGGTCTTGCAGACGAATTCATCGCCTTCTCGCAGTCCTGATGTTGGCTGATGGCTGAGCTCCCATCTACTCCGCGACAAAAATAAAACCAAAGCATTTATCGAAGAAATTCAACAGACTTCATGCAGGTCCTCGGGCAACATCTGCGCTTCCCGATGCGGCCTGCTGAGGTCTTCTGCGCCTTCTTCGGGACATTCATTTTTCCCGCAGAAGGACACGCATGCACGCCAGTACCACCCGCTGGGACAAGCTCACCCGGCAGCGCCAGCACCATCGCATCCTGCAACTCTCTTTCGTCAATGACGACGCTCCCGACGCCGAACTGCTGATCAATCGGCTTGAGGCCAGCGAGGCGCTCAGCCGCGATTACGCTTACACGCTGGAACTGCTGAGCAACGATGCCGACATCCCGCTGGAAGCCGTCATGGGCAAGCTGCTGTGCGTGGCCCTGGTCCGAGCGGACGGCACGCTGCGCCATTTCAGCGGATATGTGCAACGTTTCTCCTTCTTGCGCACCGACGGCGGCATCGCCTTCTACGAAGCACGGCTGGCACCCTGGCTGGCCTTCCTGGCGGCGCGCAGGAACAATCGCATCTTTCATCAGCGCAGCCTCGAAGGACTCAGTGCCGAGGTCTTCCAGGACTACCCTTCGCATGCCCGATGGGATTGTCAGCTGCACCACGCCGATCCGATCCGCACCGAGCTGTTTCAGTTCGACGAGAGTGACGGCAACCTCCTGCATCGACGCTGGGAAGATGCCGGATGGCACTACCACTATGAACATCAGGCAAATGGTCATCAGCTGAGCTTGTCGGATGATTCGACCTATGCCAATCCCATCGATGGCACAGGACAAATTCCCTTCCAGTACCACGGCGGTGCCATCGAGGAAGATGGCATGGCACAGTGGTCGGCGGTGCGGCAATTTCAGCCCGCCAGTACGCGCCTGTCGAGCTACGACTTCAAGACTGCGCAAGCGCAACAGGTGGACGTGCCGACGCTGAACCGGCAAGGGGCGGTACTGCCGCTGGAGCACTACGAATATACCGGCGCCTATGGATTTTCCCATCGTGAAGACGGCGACCGGCAAAGCCGCCTGCGCATGGAAGAATTCGAGGCATCGGCCCTGCTATTCGAGGGCGCAGGCAATTGTCGCTACCTCCAGCCGGGGCGGACCTTCCGCCTCACTGGGCATTTTTCGGAGCAAACTGGCGCGCTTGCCGACAGTCGCGCTGGCCACCAGGACCAGGAATTCCTGATCGTCAGTGTGGAGCACAGCGCCACCAACAATTATCTGCAGGAGGCGGACACTCCGCCCCTTTATACCAATCGCGTCCGCTGCATACGCAAGCATATTCCCTGGCGTCCTGGTCGCGGCTACTACAGTCAAGCCACGCACTTGCACGGCATGCAGACCGCCACCGTGGTCGGGCCGGCCGGCGAGAACCTGCATGTGGATGAATATGGCCGGGTCAAGGTGCAGTTCCATTGGGACCTGCATGGCCGTCACAATGAACACAGTACGACATGGATGCGTGTGGCCAGCAGTTGGGCCGGTGCGGAACAGGGGCTGGTGGCGGTACCGCGCATCGGACAACTGGTGATCGTGCAGTGGCTGGACGGGCATCCGGATCGCCCCATCATCACCGGTGCGGTGGTCAATCAGCGCAACATGCCACCCTGGGCCCTGCCCTCCCAGGCCGCCTTGTCCGGGATGCGCAGCCGCGAACTGGCCCCGCAGGCGGGCAATGCACCTGGCGGACGTTGCGGCCATGTGCTCTTCGACGATACCCACGAGGCCATCCAGACCCAGATCCGCAGCGATGCCTTCGACAGCCAGCTGGCACTGGGTCACATCACCCGCATCGAACACCATGGGGGTCGTCGCGATGCACGGGGTGAAGGCTTCGAACTGCGTACCGACGCTCATGGCGTGGTGCGCGCTGCCCAGGGCTTGTTGCTGACCAGCGAACCGCGACCCAAGGCGCACGGACATGTCACCGACATGGGCGAGACCGTTGGCCGCCTGACCCAGGCGCAAGCCACGCTTGCCAGTCTGAGCAAACTGGCGCAGGAGCACCAGGCGCAAGACAGGGATGCGGATCAGCACGATGCGGCACAGGCGATCAAGGCACAGAATGCGGCGCTCAAGGGAGATGGGAACGCCAGCCGCGACCGCTTCCCTGAACTGGGCGAACCACATCTGGTCCTCGCCAGCCCGAGCGGCATCGAAGCCAGCTCGGGGGCCTCCACGCATCTGGCCAGTGCCGAACATGCGGCGCTGACGGCCGGCAGCCATATCTCGGTCGCGGCTGGCAAATCCTTCTTTGCCAGCGCAGCAGAAAAGCTCTCGCTGCTGGCCTATCGTCTTGGCGCCAAACTGATTGCTGCCAGCGGTCGGGTAGAGATCCAGGCACAGAACGATGGGATGGAGATCCTCGCGCAGAAGGTGGTGGACATCATCAGCACCCGTGACTGGATCAATCTCAAGGCCAAGAAAGGTATCCGTCTCAACGGTGGGGGCAGTGAACTGGTGATTGCGGAGGGCATCACCGGCTTTACGCAGGGCGCGCACCACATACATGCTGCCGACCACCAGACCTTGGGACCGCAGGCCAGGCCCGCCGAGTTCCCCGGGTCTCGGCTCTGCCCGTCGCGCGCCAGCGGTGCGGCACAGTCCGGCAGTGCCAGTGTGGCGCTGTCCTGAGCGCTGGGTGGATCACATGCACGCCATTGCGCTTCCCGCTGAACTCATCACCACGGGCCATGTGCTGGTGGAACCGGCCAATCTGGATCCCCGCTCGCCATTACATGACTTGCCCATGCAGGTGTGCGAGGTCGCCCGGCTCCGGGATGCGGACGAGCTGACGCCGCGCCTTATCAATATCAGCGGACTCACTGCGGCCCAGCAGGAGTACCTGAACACTGCGCTGCGATGTGCTCCCCATGCCGATGAACCGCCGCTACTGTGTGCCTGGCTGGGGACTGAAGCCGACCCTGAGCGGCTCATGCGCGCGCTCACACGCTTCCTGATCGGGGTCGGCCTGGACGGGCGGGAGACTTATTGGCGCTACTACGACCCCCGTGTCTTTGCGCTGACCATGCACTTGTTCTCGGATGAACAGACCCGCGCCTTGCTGGGACCGATTACGCAGTGGCGTTTTCCATGGTGCGGTCACTGGTGGAGCGTGGCCGGCCCCGGTGAAGAAATCGAGGTACTGGGCGGCAGCCGACCGGCCTGGCCTGGCACCAACCAGTGGAGCAGTCTGGCGCACTGCGATGTGCTCAACAGCATGTTGCGCGCACTGGCGGACAAGCTTGCCGGATGTACACCGCCTGAAATCCTGCTGTATCAGCGACGCGCCGATCTGGCCCTGGTGCGCGGGCGGCAGGTACTCAAGCTCAGCGATCCGGACGAACTGAGGGAATACGCCCTGCATTGCCTGCGTTATGACAACGCGTTTCTCGACCACCCCCACCTGTACGAAGCCTGGCCAGCGCTGGCCAGTGGGCAGATCAGCTGGAGCGCCCTGCTGCAGCGCCTGGGCCCTGACGATTATCGGCAGATGGAAGCCCTGCGCCATCTGATGTCCCCTGCCAAAGGAGCAGCACAATGAACGGATGCAATTTTTGCGACAAGAAAGGCTTGCTGATCTATCCGGTCCGTTATGCCGTGGCCAGTCCTTACGGCGCGGCTGGCGTGCCGGGCTTGTCCGGCAATTTCAGAATCGAGGGTGCGCCACAGTCCATCGGCGCAGCCAAATACACCTTGCGTGCGCTACGTCCCGGCTATCTCTACACCTATGACGAGAAGCGGAGGCGACTCAAGGCTTATGTGGTCATGCCGACCGGGCATCTCTGGAATTATCCGCTGGAGTACAACGCCCCCCATCCGGCGAAGATCCGCTTTGCGTGCATTGATCCCGGCGAGCTGGTGCGGGCCTATTGTGTCGATATCTCCCACACCGCAGCCGACCCGGCCGGCAATTTCTGGATAGGCTGGTCCAATGTGCAGTGGACCAAGACCCTGATCAAGAAAGTCAGTGAAGCGGGTTGGCGCAGGAAGCACATGCAGTGTATTGACGTTGCCGCGATGCTGGCGGGCGGTGCAGCGCACACTGCGGAGTTCAACGCGAGCGCGGACAAGGTAGCGCATTTCGTGGCAGAAGAAGCTGCGATGAAAAAGGCCTATGCCTTCAGCAATGCGCCCGTTGAATCCGAAACACGCAAGCTCGCCACGGCCGTGCGCTTCAAGGCGATCATGGCCGAACATGGACCGCATCACAAGGGCTACATCGCTGCTCTCAATGATCCGGTAGGCATGACCAATGACTTGAGTGAATTGACGATACCGGACCTGCAGGCCGGGTTCGATGAGAAGATGCACCAGTCCAGGATGATTGCCGACCTGTTGGCGATTACAGAAAAATGCGTGCGCAAAGAGGCTCGGGAGGACGTTGAGTTCAGTGACAACGTTGCCGAGATCTCGGCCACCTTTCCTGATGGCGACACCTACAACAGTGCGAAGACCGTGTTCGCGGTGATAAAGGCGGGCGGCCCAAGACGCTACGCCGAGCAGCAGAAGGAAAGGCGGAAAAAGTATGGCGTAGATCTGGCCGGTCGTCAGCAGGCAGCGGAAGACGAGGCATGGTATGACTTGACCCATGACAATGGCAGGCCAACTCTGGATGAAGCACGGCTGAAGGCTTTTCCTCCGATCTACGAGGCTGCGCTCAAGGAATTCGAGCCGCAACTCTTGCAGCTGGTGATGGCACATCTTGGCTGGCTCAAGAGCGAACAATTGGCGAACTGGATGGAAGGTGTTCATGACGATGCCGACATCCTCAGTGGCTATGCCTATAGCGAATCGATGTCGCAATGTATCGGCAAGGCTGCCTGCTCCAAGCCCTGCATCGAACAGCTCACCCAATGGATCTCCAGCGGCAATCTCAAGGACACGCGCAATTTGTATGGTCGCGCCTTGTTGCTCAATCAGGCCGATATCATTGCGGCCACCGAGGTACAAATCAAGGGCAGCGATGTCCAGATCGAGAACATCCTCAACATCTACAAGGGTGCTGTTGAGCGATTGCACAACCAGGGGCATGCGGAACAATTGATTGACCGCCTGGCGCTGACCACGGGCAATGTCATCGCCAAGGCCATCAGTGAGAGTGGCAGCGCACTGGCAAAGGGACTGGCGCAGGTTCATCTTCAGTTGATGTCGGGGGTTGCCATCAAGGTCAGCAACATGAGCAGTGTCGATGTGGCGAGATGGGCAATCGCACAAGCGAAAGAGCAAGGCATCAAACTGGAGACGGCGCGACAGCAGACCCGAACCGATGCACGCAAGGAAGCCGGCAGAGCAGTCAAGCAAGCCAAGGTGCAGAAGCACTTCGTCTATGAACTGGATATCGCCAGACTGGAGAAGGAGGGGCGCATCGTGCCGGGGACCATCAAGGGGATTGGACTTCCGGGTGTCGCGATGACGCAGAAGTGGCTTGGCTCCGGCTCGCCTCGAGACTTCAGGCTCGGTGTTGCGACCATGATCGTGCAGATGGTGGCGCTGAATTTTGCGATGAAGGATCTGGCCAATAGCGACCAATTCAACCAACAGGAAACACGCCTCAAAGCAGTGCTGGCGATCGTTAGCCTGACAGCAACCATTGTAGAAATGGCTGCGTTGAGTGTTGACCAATCGATAGAGCATCCATTGGGAGCGTTTCTACGGAGGCAATGGGCAGCGGGCGAAAAAATTTCCAGAAGAATACTAAAAGGAGCTCGATTTTTCGGGATGCTCGCAGGAATCGGCGCGGGAGCATACGATATCTTCGTCAATGCACAAAATGCGGAAATGAATGGAGACAAAGAGCTTGCCAAGCTCTATTTCATTAATGGCTCATTAGGAATAGCTCTCTCGATTGCAATCTATGTCTCGATAGGTGCAATAACCTGGCCTCTCTTCCTTGTCTCAATCGTCTTAGGAATTGCAATTGCGAATAACAGCCCAAGCGCATTAAAGAGCTGGATTTCACGATGTGAATTTTCCTCCGGCGAAAAGTACAACTCATTTGACTCGCAATTGAAAGCATTTCGCGAGGCGACGGAAGGATGAACTATGGATGAACGTATATTTCAATTCAAAGCAGGGCAGCCAATTCCTGAATGGGATCTGATGCACCGCCTCGATATCGAAAGACCTGTCGGTCCTGAACGCAAAGACTCATCGACGATCTTCAAAATCAATTCGACCTACATGGATGTAACAGACCAACCTTATAGAGACCGCCAATGGCTAGCAGGCGGGATACTTGCTGCCTGCTTTGGAATCATTGCATCTCTTTATCATGGCCACAGTGTTACACAAAACTCAAACAATACGTTTGACAGTCACCTGATCATGACGATGATATTAGTCATAGGCTCAATTTCAGCTTTCGGATGTATGGCTTTCAAATACGGCCAAGACGAATTCTTTTCACTAACCCGCCGCCCCATTCGCTTCAATCGCAAAGAGAAAAAAATCTACGCCATCCGCCGTCGTAGATTCTTCGCCAGATCAGGCGAGGGCGATATCACATGGGAGGTTCCCTGGAATGAAAATTCGATCTTCTGCATCCACCGCAGAATGGTTGATCGCCGACACGTCTACCATATTCGATACTACGAGATTGATCAGAATAGCAACGTAGTCCGCGCATTCGCACTAGGGCGAAAATGGGAGGAGGACGAGTGCCTGGAAGATCTTCTCTCTCAGTGGAACTACTGGTGCTGGTACATGAATCACGGCCCGGCGGAGTTACCCAAGCCCCTGCTCTTCTTCAAGGAAAAGGAGAACATGCTGGAGAGCTTCCTGTTCTGCATGTATGACTTCGGCATGCGCGCCAGTGCTGCCTATCGTATCGTGATGATACCGGCCATCCTGCTGATGACCAGCCACCGCCTGATGGCACTCTGGACCTGCCGCGATCCAATCTGGCCTGACGCGGTAGCCAAGGTCAGCGTCATTGAGCCTGACGATCCATTCGATCAACCGTCCGGGAACACTCCCGTGGGTTGGGCAGAAACTATCCACACTATTGATCGTGGCGAATATCCTGATGGCGATAAACGAGAAATGAAAAACTGGTCTGGCGAAAAGAATCCTGCTCTTAACGCTCTACTTTGGGCCAAAGACATCCCTCCCCCAACAAGATAATGAAAGCGCCCATGAAAGACCATCAAGGCCGAGCCGTGATCCGCCTCGGCGACAAAACCTCCCACGGCGGCGAAGTCATTTCCGCCTGCGACTCGCTCAAAGCCATGGGCAAAGCCGTCGCACTCGAAGCAGACATGACATTCTGCCCCAAGTGCAAGGGCCAGTTCGCCATCCAGCCCGATGGCGGCGGCAGCACCCGCAAGCATCATGGCAAGCAGGTGGCCTATCACGGAGATACCACCGCCTGCGGTGCCACCCTGATCGCTTCACTGTAAAAAGCTGAAGCTGTCACCAGCAACCAGACCATCATTGCCCGTCGTCAGACTGCTCCTTCTTGAGCTCCGCAAACTTGGCCGCCATGGTTGGATTGCCCCGCGTCAATCGCTTGATGGTCACATCCTGCGCCTTGTCATTGGCCAGACGCAGGTTGCGGTCAGTACCGAGCAGGGCTTCCTTGGTCTTCTGCAAGTGGTCGATGGATTTGTCGATCTCATCGATGGCCGTCTGGAAGCGGCGCGAGGCCAGGTCGTAGTTCTTGGCGAAGGCCGCCTTGAAGGTGTCCAGCTCGGATTCGAAGTTGGTGATGTCGATGTTCTGCGCCTTCACCAGCGCCAGCTCGGTCTTGTATTTCAGCGAGTTGAGCGCAGCATTGCGCAGCAACGTGATGATGGGAATGAAGAACTGCGGACGTACCACGTACATCTTCGGATAGCGGTGGAAGACATCCACGATCCCGGTGTTGTACAGCTCGCTCTCCGGCTCCAGCATCGAAACCAGGACGGCGTATTCGCAGCCCTTCTCCTGACGGTCCTTGTCCAGTTCCTTTAGGAAGTCTTCATTGCGATTCTTGGTGGCGGTGTGATCGTTCTCATTCTTCATCTCGAACATGATGGAGACAATCTCGGTGCCGGCTTCATCCGTATCACGGAAGATGTAGTCACCCTTGCTGCCGCTGCGCGCATCGTTGTCCTTCTCGAAATACGCGCGCGGGAAGGCGGTGGCGCGGATACGGTTGAACTCGGTTTCGCAATGCTGCTCCAGCGTCTCGCCGACCATCTTGGTCGATAGCCGCGCCTTCATGTCGCGCAGGCGCTCGATCATGTCTTCGCGGTCCTTGAGCTGGGTCTCGTATTTGTCCTTGAGTGATTTCTCGGCCAGCTGTTTTTCCAGCTCGGCGCGCATCAGGTTGTTCCTGAGTTCGTCGCGCTCCTTCTCCACCACGCCGACGGCCTCGTTCACGGCCAGCTTCTGGGTCAGCGCGATGGAATCCATCTTCGCTTTCAATGCCTGGATCTCGGCATCCTTCTCACTGACGGTCTGCTGCAATTGCCCGGCGAGGCGAGCCTCGGCCAATTGCTGGTCGGCGAGCTTTTCTTTTCTGGCCTGTTCGAGTTCATTGGCCAGCTTGTCGCGCTCGCGCTCGACGTTGGCCATGGCTTCGGCCACGGCCATCTTCTGCGCCATTTCACCGGCTTCCAGCCTTGCCTTCAATTCCTGGATCTCGGCATCACGCGCGGCTGCGGCCTTCTGCAATTGCGCCTCGGCCTTGGCGCTCGCCAGCGCGATGGCGTTGCGCTTGTCCTGCTCGGCCAGCTCCAGGCGCTCGTGCAATTGCTGCTCGAAGGCACTGTCGCGCACTTGCGAGAGGATGTCGGCATAGCCGGCCTCATCGATCTTGAAGGCTTTGCCGCAGTGGGGGCAGATGATGTCGTGCATGGATGCTCGGGTCCTGTTCTTGTCAGATGACCGCTAGCTTAACGGATCGCGCCCGCGGTGCAGAGAGAGAAAACGAGGAAAGAAAATCGGCAGGAAAGGCAGGAATGCAAAAAGCCCGCACAAGGCGGGCTTTTCTGAATTTGGTGGAAAGTGCAAGGTTTGAACTTGCGACCCCTGCAGTGTGAATGCAGTGCTCTACCACTGAGCTAACCTTCCTTACCTGACTGGTTTGTTGCTGCAGAACTAATCGAGAAGCGAGATTATGCCAACGTTTTTCGACCTGTGCAAGTGCTTCGTAAATAATTCTTCATTTTTTATCGAAAGCGCTGCCGGATGACGACAAAGACCTGACCAACATCAGCCTCACGCCGCTTCAGCGGCCGCCTCCGGTGGCGGCGGTTCGAAGCGCCACACACAGCTGCCGCGCGCTTCCTTGTCAAGCTGGTTGAGCACGTCTTCATGCAGGCCCAGTTCTTCCTCGCTGGCCGTCACCACGATCACTTCGGCCAGCGGCGCCAGCTCCAGCTTGCCCTCGCCTTCACTGACCTCTTCCTCGGCACCCAGATCCATGGTCAGCGAGTTCTGCCCGCGCGTCATCGACAGATACACTTCGGCCAGCAACTCCGCATCCAGCAGCGCACCGTGCAGCACGCGATGGGCGTTGGAGATGCCGTAGCGGTCGCACAGCGCATCAAGCGAATTGCGACGGCCCGGGTGCAGTTCCTTGGCCATCTGCAAGGAGTCCACCACATCGGCCACGTGCTCCTTGAACGGCGGCAGGCCCAGCAAGGCCAGCTCCGCATCCAGGAAGCCGACGTCGAAGGGCGCATTGTGGATGATGATCTGCGCACCACGCACATAGTCCAGGAACTCGGCGGCAATCTGCTTGAAGGTCGGCTTGTCAGCCAGGAACTCGGTGGTCAGGCCGTGCACGGCCAGCGCGCCTTCTTCGGAGTCGCGCTCGGGATTGATGTAGAAGTGAAGATTCTTGCCCGAAAGCTGGCGATTGAGCACCTCCACACAGCCGATTTCCAGGATGCGGTTGCCGTTGCGCGGCGAAAGGCCCGTGGTTTCGGTATCGAGGATGATCTGACGCATGCTTGCTCCTGCTGATGTTGATGCTGCTAAAACACTGATATGAAAGAAAAAACCGCCCCGCTCAGCCTATGCTGTCCACGCCGCGATTGGCCAGCTGGTCGGCGCGCTCGTTGCCGGCGTGGCCATTGTGCCCGCGCACCCAGCGCCACTCGACCTGGTGCTGCTGCTGGGCGGCGTCCAGCGCCTGCCACAGGTCGGCATTCTTGACCGGCTCCTTGCTGGCGGTCTTCCAGCCGCGCGCCTTCCAGCCGTGGATCCACTCGCTGATGCCCTTCTGCACATACTGGCTGTCGGTATGCACCACCACTTCGCAGGGGCGCTTCAAGGCATTGAGCGCCTGGATCACCGCCATCAGCTCCATGCGGTTGTTGGTGGTGTTGGGCTCGCCACCGAAGATTTCCTTCTCCTTGCCACCGGCCACCAGCAACGCGCCCCAGCCGCCACGACCAGGATTACCCTTGCAGGCACCATCGGAATAGATCTCTACTTTGTCCATACTCTTCACTTCAATCGGTTTGCCCATGCACATTGGCGCATGATAAGCGGGCCGCGATGATACCTGATCTCGCTGCAAGGCCCGTAGATTCAGTCGGTCTTGTGGATGCGATTGGTCACCGGCACGCCACGCGGGGCCTTCAGCTTCTGGCGTTGCAACGCCGGGCCGATCAGGCGCATGCCCGGCACCCGCTTGATGGCCTGGACGATGTAGACCGCGCCGAAATACGGCCACCAGCGGTCGCCGGCCTTTTCCATGAAGCCGAAGCGGTCCAGCCATTGCGCGGTCTCGCAGGGCGGGGCGTAGCAGCCGAAGTGGCCGCGATTGACCTCCATGTTCAACAACTTGAGCCAGTCCTTCAGGCGCGGCAGGCGGATG
This sequence comes from Herbaspirillum sp. C9C3, assembly GCF_013359625.1. Taxonomy (NCBI): domain Bacteria; kingdom Pseudomonadati; phylum Pseudomonadota; class Betaproteobacteria; order Burkholderiales; family Oxalobacteraceae; genus Herbaspirillum; species Herbaspirillum sp. C9C3. Next base: position 48,892 of record NZ_JABFMQ010000006.1, on the reverse strand, counting down.
AATTCACCATCCTGCGGCAGGAAATGCGCACCGGTCAGGCGGCCGGCAGCCTGGCGCATGCCCCACAGGCTGCTGGGATTGAAGCCGCAGATGATGACCTGCCCTTCCGGAATCAAGACCCGCTCCACCTCGCGCAGTACCTGATGCGGCTCGGCGGCAAACTCCAGCACGTGCGGCAGCACCACCAGGTCCAGGCTCTGCGTGGCGAAAGGCAGTTCGCCGAAGTCCGGCGTCACCACCTGCGGGATTTCCAGCTCGGACTGGCCTTCCACCGGCATGCGCTTGTCGGCCAGCCAGCGATAGGGCATGCGGTTGGCCTGCAGCGCGTGGATCTGGGGTGAACCGATCTGCACGGCGTTGAAGCCGAAGATGTCCGCCGTCAGGGCATTGAGATGGCGCTGCTCCCACTGGCGCAGATAGTCGCCGATAGGCGTCTGCAACCAGGCGGCCAAGTCTATAATTTCGGCGTTGTTCGCAGTCACTGCAGTGTCAGCCTTGTCAGCCATCTCTTCTTTCGCGCCTCATGACCCAGCCAGCCCAGCCAGCTCAAGCAGATCAGAAAACTTCATTGGACGTCCTGGCCGTACCGGCGTTCGACGACAATTACCTGTGGATCATCCATGACGGCCGCCATGCCGCCGTGGTCGACCCCGGCGACGCGGTCCCCGTCCTGGCCGCATTGCAGGCCGAGGGCCTGACATTGGCCGCTATTCTACTGACTCATCACCATGCTGACCATGTCGGCGGTGTGCTTGAGCTGGCGCGCAGTGCCGTCAGCGACGCCTTCCCGAACATCCCCGTCTATGGCCCGGCGCGCGAGCATTCCCGCATCAAGGGCATGACGATCCCGCTGCACGGGAATGACGAAGTGAAGATTGCTTCCCTGGGCCTGTCGCTGCAGGTCATCGACGTACCCGGCCACACGCTCGGTCACATTGCCTATTACGCGGCAGATCAAGGCCTGCTGTTCTGTGGCGATACGCTTTTTGCAGGAGGATGCGGGCGCCTCTTCGAAGGCACGCCCGCACAGATGGTCCAATCACTGACCAGGCTCGCCAGCCTGCCCGGCGATACACAAGTGTATTGCGCCCATGAGTACACCCTCTCCAATCTGAAGTTCGCTGCCGAGGTCGAGCCCGGCAATGAAGCGCTGACCGCACGGATCCTGCGCGAGCGTGCCAGACGCGAACGCGGGGAGGCGACCGTACCGACCAGCATCGCCTTGGAGCGCGCCACCAACCCCTTCCTGCGCACCGGCGAAAAGGAAATCCTCGAATCGCTGCAAAAGGCAGGTCGTTTGGCGCAGTTGGACGACGTTAGCAGCTTCGCAGCCCTGCGCGAATGGAAAAATACCTACAGATAAGGGGATATTGACAGACGTTCAGGAGCAAATTCCTGCCAAATCAAGGACTTGGCTTTGTAACAGAGGCCAATTTTTGCTTGACTGCCGAAAAGGGTCTTTCGTACACTCCTTCAATTCCCCAAAATGGGCACCAGCGTTTTTACGAAGTTTTACGAACGCTGTCCACTCTGCACCACGCCGGGGAGACTCGCAGCTTCCGACCTTGCATTACCGTCAACCTGCACGCGCCCGTGATCGGACTGATCCGGACTCCGCCGGCAGGAGGTGTCGAGCTTAATCACAGCTCTGCAACGGAAGCGCCGCACGCAAACTTTTGCCTCTGGTACAGGATATCGCCCACATGCAGCGTACTTTGAAACAACTCGCCATTGCCGCCCTGTTCTGCGCTGGTACCCCGCTGCTCTCCCACGCCAACGATATCTCGATCTACCCCGCCCCCTTCAATGCGATCAATCCCGAACTGGCCGGCAATGCCCTGCCGGGGATGAACGACATCGACATCTGGACGCGCATTCGCAAGGGCTTCGGGATTCCCGATCTGGACAATGCCTTGGTGGAGAGCCAGACCCAGTGGTACAGCTCCCGTCCCGACTACATCCAGCGCACCACGGTGCGCGCCTCGCGCTATCTGTTCCACGTCGTGCAGGAGCTGGAAAAGCGCGGCATGCCCACCGAACTGGCGCTGCTACCTTTCATCGAATCGGCCTTCAATCCGGAGGCACTGTCCACCGCCAAGGCAGCGGGCATGTGGCAGTTCATTCCCTCCACCGGGCGTGACTACAACCTCAAGCAGAACATGTTTACCGACGAGCGCCGCGACGTGCTGGCCTCCACCGATGCCGCGCTGACCTATCTGCAGAAGCTCTATGGCATGTTCGGCGACTGGCAACTGGCGCTGGCAGCCTACAACTGGGGCGAGGGCTCGGTGCAGCGCGCAGTCAACCGCAATCTTGCCGCCGGCCTGCCGATCGACTTCAATACGCTGTCGGCGCAGATGCCCGCCGAGACCCGCAACTACGTACCCAAGCTGCAGGCAGTCAAGAACATCATCGCCAATCCGGCCGCCTACGATATCGCTCTGCCCAAGGTGGACAACCAGCCCTACTTCGTCACCATCGGCAAGACCCGCAATATCGACGTGAAGGTCGCCGCGCAACTGGCTGAACTGTCGGTCGACGAGTTCAAGGCGCTGAACCCGCAGTTCAACCGCCCCGTCATCATCGGTGGCGACGATACCAAGATCCTGCTGCCGGAAAGCAATGCCGAGAAGTTCAAGGCCAACATGTCCAAGTGGACCCAGGCCTTCTCAACCTGGACGGCGCACACCGTCTCCAGCGCCCGCGAACGCATCGAGACCATCGCCAGCAAGTTCGGCACCACTCCCGAAGTCATCCGCAGCGTCAACCAGATCCCGCCGCGCATGGTCTTGAAAGCCGGCTCCACGATTCTGGTGCCCAAGAACGAAGAGACTGCCTCCCTCGATACCGACCTGACCCCGGAAATCGCCGACAACGCCCGCCTGGCCATCGCTCCTGACGTTCCGGAAACCCGCCGCATCTATGTGAAGGCCGGCAAGCGCGACACCCTGGGCGGCATCGCCAGCCGCTACCACGTGAGCGTGGCGCAGATCAAGCAATGGAACGGCTTGAAGCACGATACCCTGGCAGCCGGCCAGAGCCTGCAACTGCACGTGGCCAACGTCGCCGTCCATGCGGCGCCGCGACGCGTTGCCTCCCATCGCGCCGCCCCGGCGCGACGTCAGGTCGCCTCGGCCAAGGCACCGGTACGCAAGGCAGCCCCGCCGGCCCGCAAGGTGGCCGGCAAGCCGCTGACCCTGGCCTCCGGCAACGGCGCCCGCAAGCAATAATCCGGAGGAAACCGGAGGAGACCCGGGCGGCTCGACCGCCCACTACAAGAAGACGCGCCCCAAGCACGGAAGAAGAAAAACATTGCAGTCTGTATGGACCCGAAGCCCCGGAGCTGATCCGGACTTCGGGTTTTCTTTTTGGCGAGACCTTCAGCGCGCGGCTTCGGCGTAGGTGGCGGCGGCCACCAGGCGGCGCGTGTAGTCCTGCTGCGGATGCTGCAGTACCTGCTCGGCAGGGCCGCTTTCGACCACCTTGCCATCCTTCATCACGATCACCTGGTGCGCCATGGCCTGCACCACGGCCAGGTCGTGGGTGATGAACAGATAGGCCAGGCCATGTCGGCGCTGCAGGTCGGCCAGCAGTTGCAGTACCTGCTGCTGCACGGTCACGTCCAGGGCCGAGGTCGGCTCGTCCAGCAACAGCAGTTCCGGCTGCAACACCAGCGCGCGGGCGATGGCGATACGCTGGCGCTGGCCGCCGGAGAATTCATGCGGATAGCGCTCCAGGGCGGCTGTCGTCAGACCGACCTCTTCCAGCGCGCCGACGATGGCCTGGCGCTGCTGCGCGGGGGTCTTCTCGGGATGGTGCAGGGCCAGGCCTTCGCCGACGATCTGCTCCACCGTGCGACGCGGCGAAAGCGAGGCGAAGGGATCCTGGAACACCACCTGCAGGCGCGAGCGCAAAGGCCGCAGCGCACGGCTGCTGCGCTCGGAAATGGGCTCGCCGTCGAAGCGGATACTGCCACTCACGCTGGCCGCCGACAGCCGCAACAAGGCCATGCCCAGCGTGGACTTGCCGGAGCCGGATTCACCGACGATGCCGATGGTCTCGCCACGACGCAGTTGCAGGTCGATGCCATCAACAGCATGGAAGGCGCGTTTGGCAAACCAGCCCTGCTTGATGTGATAGGTGCAGCGCAGTTGCTCAGCCTGTAGCACAACAGGCGCCTCGGCCGGCATCTCTGCCGCATTGCGCTGCGGACGGCTCTGCAACAGCTTGCGAGTATAAGGCTGCTGCGGATTGGCGAAGAGCTCGGCGACGCTGGCGCTTTCGACCAGCATGCCCTTTTCCATCACGCCGACGCGGTCGGCGAAGTGGCGTACCAGGTTCAGGTCGTGCGAAATGATGAGCACGGCCATGTTCTCTTCCCGCTGCAACTGGTTCAGCAAGGCCAGGATCTGTACCTGGATGGTCACATCCAGGGCCGTGGTCGGCTCATCGGCAATGAGGAGCCTGGGCTTGCAGGCCAAAGCCATGGCAATCATGGCGCGCTGGCGCTGGCCACCCGAGAGTTCATGCGGATACGACAGCGCACGCCGCGCCGGTTCGGCAATGCCGGTCTTCTCCAGCAACGCCACGGCGCGTCTGGCCGCATCGCGCGCATGGAGACCCTCGTGCAGCATCAACACCTCGGCGATCTGGTTGCCGATGGTAAAAAGCGGGTTCAGGGCCGTCATCGGCTCCTGGAAGATCATCGCCACATCCTTGCCGCGCACCTGCTGCATCTGGCGCTCGTTCTTCTTCAGCACATCCTGGCCGTCGAGCAGGATGCTGCCTTCGTAGCGGGCATCCTGATTGAGCTGCATGACCGCCAGCGACGACACGGTCTTGCCCGAACCCGATTCCCCCACCAGGGCAAACTTCTCGCCAGGGGACATCGCAAAGCTCACGCGGTCCACCACCACGGTGTCGCCGAAGCGTACCGTCAGATCCTTCACTTCCAGCAGCGGGGCGCTCATGCCTTCCTCCGTACGTCCAGGGCGTTGCGCAGGCCGTTGCCGATATTGGTCAGCAGCAGCAGGGTCACGGTCAGCACCACGAAGGTGGAGACCGCGATCCACCAGGCATCCAGGTTGTTCTTGCCTTGCGCCAGCAGTTCACCCAGGCTGGGGGTGGAGGGCGGCACGCCCAGGCCGAGAAAGTCCAGACTGGTCAGCGCCAGGATGGCGGCGCTCATGCGGAAAGGGAGGAAGGTCACCACCGTCGTCATGCTGTTGGGCAGCACGTGGCGCCAGATGATGAGGCGGTTGGGCAAGCCCATGGCGCGCGCGGCCTGCACGTATTCCAGGTTGCGATTGCGCAGGAAATCGGCGCGCACGTAATCGGACAGGCTCATCCAGCCGAACAGCGACAGCAATACCAGCAGCAGACCCAGGCTGGGCTGGAAGATCGAGGAGAAGATGATCAGCAGGTACAGCTCCGGCATCGATCCCCATATCTCCAGCAGGCGCTGGGTGATGAGGTCGGTGCGTCCGGCAAAGTAACCCTGCAGCGCACCGGCGGCCACGCCCAGCACCACCCCGATGAACGTGAGCGCCATGCCGAACAGCACCGACACGCGGAAGCCATAGAGCAGGCGCGCGAACACGTCGCGACCGCGGTCGTCGGTGCCCAGCCAGTTCTCGGCCGAGGGGGCCGCCGGGTTGGGTTCCTTGGCGAAGTAGTTCAGGGTGTTGTAGCCATAGCGGTTCAGCGGATAGATGACCCAGTTGCCGTCCTTGCGGAATTGCTGCTCGATGAAGGGATCGAGGTAGTCGGCGGGCGAGTCGAAGTCGCCGCCAAAATGCTTGTCTGAATAATCTTTCACTATCGGGAACATCAGCCTGCCCTGGTAGCTGGCCACCAGCGGCTTGTCGTTGGAGATCAGTTCGGCGCCCAGACTCAGTATGAAGAGAAGGGAAAAAATCACCAGACTCCAGTAGCCGGTGCGATCCGCGCGAAACCGCAGCCAGATGCGACGGCTGGGCGAGAGGGAGGGGGTGGCGGGCGTAGTCATGCTCATTGCGCCAGGCTTTCGAATTGGACGCGCGGGTCAGCCCACACATAGCAGAGATCGCCCACCAGCTTGACCACCAGGCCGATGAGCGTGAACAGATAGAGCGTGCCCATGACCACCGGATAGTCACGCCGGATCGCCGATTCATAGGCCAGGAGCCCCATGCCGTCCAGCGAGAACAGCGTTTCGATCAGCAGGCTGCCGGCGAAGAAAGAGGCGATGAAGGCCGAGGGAAAACCGGTTACCAACGGAATGAGTGCATTGCGAAACACGTGCTTGTACAGCACCTTGCGCTCTGACAAGCCCTTGGCGCGGGCGGTCAGCACGTATTGCTTGCGGATCTCTTCGAGGAAGGTGTTGCGGGTCAGCATGGTGATGACGGCGAAGGCGCCGATGACCGAGGCCGTTACCGGCAGGGTGATGTGCCACAGGTAATCGGTGATCTTGCCCATGAAGGAGAGGCTGGCCCAGTTGTCCGAGGTCAGGCCGCGCAGCGGGAACCACTGCACGAAGCTGCCGCCGGCAAACAGCACCAGCAGGAACACCCCCAGCACGAAACCGGGAATGGAATAGCCGACCAGCACCAGCCCGGTGGTGGCGGTATCGAAACGGCTGCCCTCGCGCACCGCCTTGGCGATGCCCAGCGGCACCGAGATCAGGTAGCTCAGCAGGAAGGTCCACAACCCGATGCTGATGGAGACCGGAAGCTTGGATTTGACCAGGGTCCAGACATCGCCGTGGTGGTAGAAGCTCTTGCCGAGGTCGAAGGTCAGGAAACCCTTGAGCATGATCCAGAAACGCTCGACCGGCGGCTTGTCGAAACCGTAGAGCTGCTTGATCTCGGCGATGCGCTGCTCGTCGATGCCCTGCCGTCCGCGATAGGCCGAGGCACCGCTGGCGGCGCCGCCACCGGAGGCTTCACCGCCACCGCCGCGCCCTTTCATCTCCAGCATGGCCTGTTCCACCGGACCGCCGGGGACGAACTGGATCACCGCGAAGGTGATGGCCACCACACCGAAGAGCGTGGGAATCATCAACAGCACCCGCTTCAAAATATAGGACCAGATATTCATGCCTGCCACCATCCTCGTTCCTGCCCGCCGCACCGGGTGCGGGCCTTGGTCTTTTCATTCATTTTTTGCCTCACCGCGCCTTTTCCTCCCACCAGGTGCTGATCACATAGGGATCGGCCTGGTAGTAGAGCGGCGCCACCGCCGGGATACCGAAACGGTTGCGGTAGGCGATGCGATGCGTGGAGGAATACCAGTGCGGCACCACGATGTACTTGTGCAGCAACACACGGTCGAGCGCGCGGGCAGCCGCAGTCAACCTGGCGCGGGTATCGGCGGCCACTACGGTCTGCACCAGCTGGTCCACCACCGGGTCCTTGAGCCCCCAGGCATTGTTGGAACCCTTTTCGTCAGCGGCCCTGGAGCTGAACATGTCGAACAGTTCGTTGCCGGGGCTGCTGGTATCGGGAAAGCGCACGCTGGTCATGTCGAAATCGAAGTCTTCCATGCGCTTGGCCACCAGCGCATAGTCGGCACTGCGTTGGACCACGTCGATGCCCAGCGTACGCAGGTTGCGGGCGAATACGCTGATGACGCGCGACATCGAACTCTGGTCATCGAGTATCTCGAAGGACAGCGGCACGCCCTGGGCATTGCGCACGGCCCCATCACGATAGACCCAGCCGGCCTGGGCCAGCAGCGCGCGGGCCTGGCGCAGGTTGGCGCGCAAGGAAGACGGCGGGTCGGTCGAGGGCGGAACCGGCGCCGGTCCGAAGACCGCAGGATCAAGCTTGAAGCCCTTGGCCTGCAAGGACTTCAGCAGGGCCAGCTCATCGCCTTGCGGCTCCCCCGTGGCGGCCAGTTGGCTGTTGTTGAAGAACGAGTAGATACGCTTGTACTGGCCGTAAAACAGCTGACGGTTCATCCATTCATAATCCAGCGCCAGCCCGATGGCCTGGCGCACGCGTACATCCTTGAACTGGTCGCGCCGCAGGTTCATCACGAAGCCCTGCATGCCGGCGCCGTTGGAATGCCTGAATTCCTTCTTGATGATGCGACCATCGCGGAACTGCGGGCCGGTATAGCTGCGCGCCCAGTTCTTGGCGCTGTATTCCACGACCACGTCAAATTCGCCGGCCTTGAAGGCTTCCAGCCGCGCCAGGTCATCCTTGTAGAAGCGGTAGACGATGCGCTCGAAGTTGAACATGCCGCGTCGGGCCGCGACGTCCTTGCCCCAGTAATCCGGGTTGCGTTTGTAGATGATGCTGCGACCGGTGTCGTAGCTCTCGATCAGATAGGGGCCGGTGCTGATGGGCGGGGTCAGCTGGATCTGGTCGAAGGGCGTGCCCTGTGCCCATTTCCTTGAGAACACCGGTACGCTGGAGACGATCAGCGGCAACTCGTGGTTCTTGCTGGCGAAGTCAAAGCGCACGGTGGCGGCATCGACCACCACGCAGCCCTTGACATCGGCGAAGACCGACTTGTACTGGGGCGCGCCCTTGGCGATGAGGGTGTCGAAGGAGTATTTCACATCCTCGGCAGTGACCTTGTCGCCATTGTTGAAACGCGCCTTGGGGTTCAAGTGGAAGGTCATCGACATGCGGTCCGGGGCCAGCTTCATGTCGTCGGCCAGCAGGCCATAGACGGTGGCGACTTCGTCGGAAGAGGACACGGCCAGGCTCTCGAACATCAGCTGGTCCAGGCCAGCGGCGGCCACGCCCTTCATCGACATGGGATTGAACTTGTCGAAACTGGTGCGACGGTCCGGATTGGCCAGGTACAAGGTGCCGCGCCGGGGCGCATCCGGATTGACGTAGTCGAAATGAGTAAAGCCGGGCCCGTACTTGGGCGTGTCATACAGTGAAAAGGCAGGCTCGGCGAATGCCAGGGTGCCATGGGCCAGGGCGGCGGCCAGCAGGCAGGAGAGAAAAATCTTGGCTGTCTTCAGGGGCGGGACCATGCGGTTGTCTGTCTGCACTCTCGTGGGCTGTGATGTCTCGGGGGCAAGCAAGTCCCGCGCCTGATGGGCTCCGGCCGAATGCCAGCAGCCTGGGGGACAGGATCAGGAAACGATTTCCGTGTCGGGGCATTGTAAAGAGAGCGGCGATTACAGGGAAGCAATTAAAGCAACTTGACGAATGCTGCTTGGCTTGCCGCGTCATGCCCTGCCGGTGCCGCAAAGGTTGCCGCGCCTGCCGCAAGCCCCTACAATCCGGGTCTGTCCCATCCCGGCCGCCGCCGCTGCGCGGCGCCGCTATCATTTACCGGCCGCGCCGCGCCTGCTTCTGCCCCGCAGAAACACGCAATACGCGGCGGACCCTACGGAGTCAACATGGCATTTCTGCAAGGCAAAAAAATCCTGATCACCGGCTTGCTGTCCAACCGTTCCATCGCCTACGGCATCGCCCAGGCGTGCAAGCGCGAAGGTGCTGAACTGGCCTTCACCTATGTGGGTGAGCGCTTCAAGGACCGCATCACCAAGTTCGCCGAGGAATTCGACAGCAAGCTGATTTTCGACTGCGACGTCGGCAGCGATGAGCAGATCAATGCCCTGTTCGCCGATTTGGGCAAGTCCTGGAGCCAGCTGGACGGCCTGGTGCACGCCATCGGCTTCGCCCCCTCCGAAGCGATTGCCGGCGATTTCCTGGAAGGTTTCTCGCGTGAAGGTTTCAAGATCGCCCACGACATCTCCGCCTACAGCTTCCCGGCCATGGCCAAGGCTGCCATGCCGCTGCTGTCCTCCAACGCCGCCCTGCTGACCCTGACCTACCTGGGTTCGGAGCGCGTGGTACCCAACTACAACACCATGGGCCTGGCCAAGGCCTCGCTGGAAGCCTCGGTGCGCTACCTGGCCGAATCGCTGGGCCCCAAGGGCGTGCGCGTCAATGGCGTCTCGGCCGGCCCCATCAAGACCCTGGCAGCCAGCGGCATCAAGGGCTTCGGCAAGATCCTCGGGGCGGTTGCCGCTACCGCCCCGCTGCGCCGCAACGTCACCATCGAAGATGTCGGCAATGCCTCGGCCTTCCTGCTCTCCGACCTGGCCTCGGGCATCACCGGCGAAATCACCTATGTGGATGGTGGCTTCTCCCGCGTCGTGGGTGGAATGGCAGAATAATCAAGCACCGCCCACAATAAAGAGACAGTTTCTCGAAATAGCTTCGTGCCAATTTCGATGTTTTAGGGTATGATTCGCCTTGTGCATTGCAATAACCAATGCACAGGCGAATCGGACGTGAAATCTGTCCTGCAGTGTTTCCAGCCGTATTTGTCCAAGCAGCTTCGCAAGCCTTACCTGTCATTACGACAAGTTCCCAGTAAAAGCCCCCCGCCCCTGGCATCCCTTGATGATGCCGTCCCGGCGCAAAGCTTTTGTGCCGAAATTTCTTTGTATTTTTCATAGTCATTTCGTCGGTTGGCGTTGCTTTTTTTCGTTCAGGCACTCGATGCCCGGCGCGCTCGCGTGCGCCCGTCTCGTGCCTGGCGTTCACTTTCACGAAAGAGATTATGACTTTTGAAGCACTCGGCCTGAACCCTTCGATCATCAAAGCCCTGACCGAAGCAGGCTACACCTCCCCGACCCCGGTGCAGGAAAAGGCCATCCCCGCCGCCATCAGCGGCCAGGATCTGCTGGTGTCCTCGCAGACCGGCTCGGGCAAGACCGCCGCTTTCATGCTGCCGTCGCTGCACCAGCTGGCAGACCTGCCGCAGGCGCCGCAAGCAGCCCGTACCCCCAACCAGGAACGCCAGGCTACCCGTGCCCGTGGCGAGCGTCCGCGTTACCAGCCGGCACAGCCGAAGATGCTGGTGCTGACCCCGACCCGCGAACTGGCCCTGCAAGTGACCACCGCCACTGACAAGTACGGTGCCTACATGCGCCGTGTGCGCGTGGTGTCCATCCTGGGCGGCATGCCTTATCCGAAGCAGATGCAGCTGCTGTCGCGCAACCCGGAAATCCTGGTGGCGACCCCGGGCCGTCTGATCGACCATATGGAGTCGGGCAAGATCGACTTCTCGCAACTGCAGATCCTGGTGCTGGACGAAGCCGACCGCATGCTGGACATGGGCTTCATCGACGACATCGAAAAGATCGTCGCCGCGACCCCGGCCACCCGCCAGACCATGCTGTTCTCGGCCACGCTTGACGGCGTCGTGGGCAACATGGCCAAGCGCATCACCAACAACCCGCTGACCATCCAGATCGCCAGCTCGTCGACCCGTCATGAAAACATCATGCAGCGCGTGCACTTCGTGGATGACCTGTCGCACAAGAACCGCCTGCTGGATCATCTGCTGCGCGACACCAGCATCGACCAGGCCGTGATCTTCACCGCCACCAAGCGTGACGCCGACACCATCGCCGATCGCCTCAACATCGCCGGTTTCGCTGCCGCCGCACTGCATGGCGACATGCACCAGGGCGCCCGCAACCGTACCCTGAACAGCCTGCGCCGCGGCCAGGTGCGCATGCTGGTGGCTACCGACGTGGCCGCGCGCGGCATCGACGTGCCGGGCATCACCCACGTGTTCAACTACGACCTGCCCAAGTTCGCTGAAGACTATGTGCACCGCATCGGCCGTACCGGCCGTGCCGGCCGCAATGGCGTGGCGATCTCGCTGGTCAATCACGCCGAAGGCATGCAGGTCAAGCGCATCGAGCGCTTCACCAAGCAGACCATTCCGGTGGATGTGGTCGAAGGTTTCGAGCCGAAGAAGTCGGCTGCACCGCGCAGCCCGCGCAAGCCGGGTGGCTGGCGTCCGGGTGATGGCCGCAGCAACAGCGGCCCGCGCTTCGGCGCCGGCAACCGCGAAGGCGGTGGTCATCGCGAGGGCGGTTTCGGTGGCAACCGTGAAGGTGGTTTTGGCGGCAATCGTGAAGGCGGCTTCGGTGGCAACCGCGAAGGCCGCAGCTTCGGCGGCGCCAAGCCGAGCAACGGCCCGCGTCGTGAAGGCGGCGGCGGTGGCGGCTACAAGGGCAACAACGGCGGCGGCTTCCGCGCCGATGGCCCGCGCCGCTCCTACGGCGATCGCTGATCGCTGCAAGCTGTCCTGATGTTGAAAAGCCGCTTCCTTGGAAGCGGCTTTTTCTTTGGTGCGACAAAATGCGCCAGCTCAAGCTGAGCACTGTCCTCCCTGCCCCGCCTGCAAAGCGCGAACATCATCGGCAATGGCCTGCACCGCCTTCCCGACCGCCCTCTGCGTGGCAGCGACGACATCGGCATTGGCAGCGCCAGCCACCCGCTCCACCACCGTCAGGCGGCACGCCGCGCTGCGACGGTCATCCGAGCGTGTGATGGTCCAACCGAAGCTGGCCTGGACATGGCCGTTGCGCGCTGCATCGAAATCGCGCAGTTCCACATGGATGCGGTAGCTCGGCTGGTCTGCCGGACGACCACCGCGCGAGACGTCGATGGCGCCCAGTCGCCACGCCACACCAGCGGCCAGTGCATCGCGCAATTCATTGTTGAACGGTGAGGCCCAGCGATCCTGCTCCAGCACTTCCACCTGCGTGCCATCGCTGCGTACCACCAGTTGCGGACGCGCCAGGCGGTCGGGCACGGACACCGGCATGACTTCGATGAAGGTCTGCGGCCCCTGGCTGGTCGCACGTACGGACGCGCCGCCATCGGCCGGGGCCGCCAGCGTGTAGAAGCGCGTCGGCGGTGAACTGCCGCAGGCGGCCAGCAGGGAAGCGGCCAGTACGGTCGCCACCAGGGTCTTGAGGGAGAACGAAGTCTTGTCTTGCATCATGGCTCCTGTTTGCCCCGGATCAGCGCTTCCGGATGCTGTTGCAGGTAATCGGTGAGGATACGGATCGAGGCCGCAGCCTTGGACAGTTCCTGCATGGTCTGGCGGATGTCCGACTGCAGCGGTGCATCATCGGAGAGCGTGCGCTCGGCGGCATTCAAGGACTTGCGGGCATCCTTCATGGTCGCCTGCATCTCCGGCGCGATGTCGTTGTTGATGTGTGCGGCCGTCTGCTCGGCCGTGGTCAAGGTCTTGTTCAAGGTCTTCAGAGTAGTCTGCAGATCGCGACCGATCTCGTCGAACGGTACCTTGGAAAGCTTGCCCGCAATGTCGGAGAGCTGCTTCTGCAGTTCGTCCAGGCTGCCCGGGATGGTCGGCAGCTCCAGCGGCACCTTGTCCGGATCGATCTGCGCCGGCTTGGCCTTGGGGAAGAAATCGATCGCCACATACAGCTGGCCGGTCAGCAAGTTGCCATTGCGCAGTTGCGCACGCATGCCGCGCTTGACCAGCATGCGCAACAACTGCGCGTTGGAACGGCGCTGCTCGCCGGTCTCTTCGTGGAAGCGGCGGCCCAAACGATCCGGATAGATCTGCACCAGCACCGGCATGCGGAATTCACCGCGCGCCTTGTCGTACTCCACGCCGATGCTCTTGACCTCGCCCAGCACCACGCCACGGAAGTCCACCGCCGCACCCGGCTGCAGGCCACGCAGGGACTGGTCGAAATACAGCAGGGCCGTTTGCGGCGCGCCATCCGGCTCCTTCATGGCAGTGCTTTCATCTTCCACCAGCGCATACTCGGTGCCCTCCTTGGCCGGTGGGCTCACGTGCTGTTCATCGCGCTCGCGGAAGGCGATGCCACCCAGCACCACCGTGGAGAGCGCCTGGGTGTGCAGCTTGAAGCCGCTGGCGTTGAGTTCCATGTCGAAGCCGCTGGCATGCCAGAAGCGCGAAGCCTGGGTGACAAACTTGTCGTAGGGCGCATTGACGAAGATGCGCAGGGTCACCCCCCGACCATCGCTGTCGAGGTCATAGGCAACTACCTGACCGACCTTGATGCGCCGATAGAAGATGGGCGAGCCGATATCCAGCGAACCCAGGTCATCGGTATGCAGCACGAACTGCCGTCCCGAGGCATCGCGCGTGACGATGGGGGGCTGCTCCAGGCCGACGAAGTCTTTCTTGGTCTCTTCCGAGACACCGGCATCGGCGCCGATGTAGGCCCCCGAAAGCAAGGTGCCCAGGCCCGAGATGCCCGAGGCGGCAATGCGCGGACGCACCACCCAGAAACGCGTGTCCTCGGCATTGAAACCGGAAGCGTCCTGGTTGAGCTGGATGCCCACCAGCACGTGCGAACGATCGGCGGCCAGCTTCAGGCTCTGCACCTGGCCGATCTCGACATCCTTGTACTTCACCCTGGTCTTGCCGGCCTCCAACCCTTCTGCGGAACGGAAGCTGACCGTGACCATGGGGCCGCGCTCGACCAGGATCTTGGCCACCAGCGTCAGGCCGACGATGGCCGCAACGATGGGAATGAGCCACACCAGCGAGGGCAGCCAGTTGCGCTGGCGCGCGCGGCGCGGTTGCAGCAGCGCCGGCTTGTCATCGGAATGATCGGGTGGAGTCATGCGGTTTCCTGTGGCTTGTTGACGTTGTCATGGGGAGAAGCAGTATCGGGGAGCGGCTGGCCAGGTGCAGGGAAGGCCTGATCGGTCTCGCGCTCGTCCCAGATGAGGCGCGGGTCAAAGGCCAGCGAGGCCAGCATGGTCAGCACCACCACTGCGCCGAAGGCGGCGATGCCGATACCGGCGTGGATATTGGCAAAGCCGTGGATCTTGACCAGCCCGGTCAGGACCGAGACCACGAAAACATCCAGCATGGACCAGCGTCCGATGGCCTCGACCACGCGATACAGCCTGGCGCGCTGCAGCCGGCGCCAGCGACTGCGGCGACGGGCCGAGAAAACCAGGATGCCCAGCGCCACCAGCTTGAACAGCGGCACCAGAAAGCTGGCCACGAATACCACCAGCGCCAGGCCCCATTCACCGGATGTCCAGAAATAGATGACGCCGGAGAGAATGGTGTCGCGCTGTTCATCGAACAGGGTACGGGTCACCATCACCGGCATCATGTTGGCCGGAATGTACATGATGCAGGCCGCAATCAGGAGCGCCCAGGTACGGGTGAGGCTATCGATCTTGCGTACGTGCAGCCGCGCATGGCACACGCCGCAAGCTTGATGGGGCTGGGCCCCTTCCCACACGGTGCCGCAGTGATGGCAGCCGATCACGCCCAGCGCAGCGGCATCCTGCACGGGCAGGTCTTCATCCGGCTCTTGAGTGAGGTCGGGCGCATGCGATGTCACCTGGCGGGTGAAGAAGCTCATGCACCGACCTCCTTGTCACCGTATTGCCCGGCTTGCTGCTGCTCCCACACGTGCCAGAGGTAGCGTGGATTGAAAGACACCACGACCGTCAGCAGCACCGTCAGTCCACCGAAGGACCACAAGGCCGGACCGGGGATGACCTCGGCCATGTTGGACAGCTTGATCAGCGCCACCAGCACGCCCAGCATGAACACCTCGATCATGCCCCAGGGCCGTGCCACCTGCATGAGCCGCAGCAGCAGCACGAAGCCGGGCGGACGTGACTGGCGTCCCCCCGGCAGCAACAGGTAGAGCAACACCCCCAGCTGGATCAGCGGGAACAGCAAGGTCGTGGCCAGCACCAGCAGGGCCACCTCCGACATGCCGTCACGGGTCAACGCCACCACCGCGCCGATCAGCGTGGTCTGGCTGGAGAGCCCCTGCAGCTCGATGGTCACGATGGGAAAGGCATTGGCGATCACGAACAGGATCAGCGCAGCAATGGTCAGCGGCAGCAGGTGCTGCAGGCGGCGACCGGTATCACGCTCCAGTTCGGCGCCACAACGCAGGCAGCGGGCGACCTCGCGCTCGCCCAGCGTCATGCGCTGGTAGACGGCGTCGCATTCTTCGCAAACGATGAGGTCGGTACGTTTCTGCATGGATGTTGGCGGTTATTGACTATCCTTCCGGGGTGGCGGAGGCGTCGGCATTCTGTTGTTTGTTCTTCGTGGCAGGCGACGCAGAGAGCGGTGCCGGCGCAACAAGTCAACCCTGGTTGGCAAAAGGACTACTGCAGCGCTCGGTTTGGAGCATTTTCACCCGGCGGCGTTCCATCCTCACAAGGAATTGATATTGCAGCAATGCAGATAAATGACCAGCCGGTTATTAACAAGACGATTCTAGCAACGAATTTATTGGAATGTACCTTTCTTTTACGTGTGTCAACCGTGTGTAAAAAAGATAGCCCTTGACAAGCGGATGCCCAATCTTCTACATTGCTCGGATGAACTCCGCAGCAACCACCTCCATCCGCCACAACAGCGCCAGCAGCCTGCTAGCGTTGCTATCGGTGTCGCTACTACTAGCCTCGCGCTAAAATCCGTTTTCCTGTCGTATCCGCTGACTTTACGCGATCCGGCAAACCCACAAAATCCAGCAGGTCCGGCAGTACAACCAGGCAGTGACGCGCGTTCCATGATGAAAGCCGACGTCGCCGCCCACCAGGCCAAGCATATGTATTCGATGATCCGCACAATCTGCAACCAGCGCGCGCAACTGCCCCAGGCAGGCGCCCCGCTGCGGGAGATGCCGCCTCTGGCTCTATGAAGGGTTGCCTGGCCACGCGCTCGTGGCAGCCAGGCAACCCGATCGGCCACATCTGACGCACTGAAGCATTCACGTATCCAAGCACTGAAGCATTCCACGCCATCCGGAAACCAAGAGGTCCATCATGATGTTAAGCAACCCCGCCGCCAAATACCGTCCCTTCCCTGCCATCGACCTGCCCGACCGCACCTGGCCCGGCAAGGTCATCGACACTCCGCCGATCTGGATGAGCACCGACCTGCGCGATGGCAACCAGGCCCTGATCGAACCGATGAACGCCGAGCGCAAGCTGCGCTTTTTCGAACTGCTGTTGAAGACCGGCCTGAAGGAAATCGAAGTCGGCTTCCCCTCCGCCTCGCAGACCGATTTCGATTTCGTGCGCAAGCTCATCGTCGAGAACCGCATCCCCGATGACGTCACCATCATCGTGCTGACCCAGTCGCGCGAAGAACTGATCCGCCGCACCGTCGAATCGCTGGAAGGCGCCAAGAAGGCCATCGTCCACCTGTACAACTCGGTGGCCCCGGCCTTCCGCAAGATCGTCTTCAACATGTCGCGCGAGGAGATCAAGAACATCGCCGTCACCGGCACCCGCCTGGTCAAGGAACTGACCGATGCGCGCCCGGGCACCGAATGGCGCTTCGAATACTCGCCGGAATCCTTCAGCACCACCGAGCTGGATTTCTCCAAGGACATCTGCGATGCCGTCTGCGAAACCTGGGGTGCCACGCCGCAGCGCAAGATCATCCTGAACCTGCCCTCCACCGTCGAGTGCGCCACCCCCAACGTCTACGCCGACCAGATCGAATGGATGTGCCGCAACCTGAAGCACCGCGACAGCACCATCATCTCGGTGCACCCGCACAATGATCGCGGCACCGCCGTGGCCTCGGCCGAGCTGGCCGTGATGGCCGGCGCCGACCGCGTCGAGGGCTGCCTGTTCGGCAACGGCGAGCGCACCGGCAACGTCGACCTGGTCACGCTGGCATTGAACCTGTACACCCAGGGCGTGAACCCGGGCCTGGACTTCTCCGATATCGACGTGGTGCGCCAGGTGGTGGAAGAATGCAACCAGATCCCCGTTCACCCGCGCCACCCGTATGTCGGCGATCTGGTCTTCACGGCCTTCTCCGGCTCGCATCAGGACGCGATCAAGAAGGGCTTCGCCAAGCAGCAGCCCGACGCCATCTGGGAAGTACCCTATCTGCCGATCGACCCGGCCGACCTGGGCCGCAGCTACGATGCCGTCATCCGCGTCAACAGCCAGTCCGGCAAGGGCGGCATGGCCTACCTGCTGGAACAGGAATATGGCCTGGCCCTGCCGCGCCGCTTGCAGATCGAGTTCTCGCGCGCCATCCAGCGCGAGGCCGATGCCACCGGCAAGGAAATCGCCGCCTCCGATATCCACGCCATCTTCCAGCGTGAATACCTGGAGCGCGTAGAGCCCTATGTCTACCGTGCGCACCGCATGTCCGAAGACAGCTCCAAGGCCGAATCCATCAACATCGAAGTCGACATCGTACGCAATGGCCAGCCGGTGACCGTGCGCGGCAGCGGCAATGGTCCCATCGATGCCTTCGTGCATGCGCTGGGCCTGGACATCAAGTTGATGGACTTCCATGAACACGCCATCGGTGCCGGCGCCGACGCCAAGGCTGCCAGCTATATCGAGCTGCGCCTGAACGAAGCCCCGACCGGATTCGGTGTGGGCATCGACGCCAACATCGTGACTGCCTCCTTCAAGGCCGTGCTGTCTGCCGTGAACCGCCAGATCGCCATCAGCGAGAGCGCCAACCAGGCTGGCTCCGCACAGGCCAAGGCTGCCTGAAACGGAATCCGGCCGGCGATCCCGGCCGCTTTCTGAACGCGACGCCGCCCTACCGGGCGGCGTTGTTGCATCCCCCTCCCCCGCCCTCTTGCCGTCTGACGTCGTTGCACGGCCGCCACGTTGATGCGCGGCAATCTGCGCTGATCCTCGTTTTCCCTGACGCCGAACAAGTTCGCAGAATTTACGTGTGCCAAACGTTCTCAATGTACGTAACTGGCTTATTATTGCTTGCTGGTCGTCATACCAGTCAAAAGTCACATGCCACGTGTGACATCTCTCATCAGCAAGCCGCATCCACATTTTTCGGGGGGAAAATCATGCGCTTCAACAATCTCAGCATTTCCATACGACTCACACTCGCGTTCTCGGTACTGATCCTGGTGATCGCCGCCATCGTCACGCTGGGCCTGGCCCGCTTGAGCAACATCAACCAGGCGCTGGACCTGGTGGTCAATGACCGCTACAAGAAGATCGACATCATCAACAACATTTCCGGCAGGGTCGACGATCTGGCCATCTCGCTGCGCAACCAGTTGCTCATGAGCGATCCGGCGCAGATTGCCAACGAACAACAAACCATCGAGCGCCTGTCAGCGGAAAACACCAAGCTCTACGATGAACTGGGCCGCCTGATCGTCAATGCGGAGGCCCGCGCCAAGTTCGAAAAGGTTACGGAAACGCGCAAGAGCTACGCCGCCCTGCGCAAGGAGATCGACCGTCTCTACAACAGTGGCGAGAAGGATGCCGCCATCAAGCTCATGCTGGAGCAGATGATGCCGCTGCAGAAACTCTATTTCGGCCATCTCGATGCGCTCTCGGACATGCAGCAGAAACTGATGGATCAGTCGGTTGCCGATGCCGAAGCCATCTACAGCTCCACCCGCACCATCATGCTGGTCTCCGGCCTCCTCTCGGCGCTGTTCGCCGCCTTCATCGCCTGGACCATCTCGCGCAGCATCACCCGTCCGCTCAGCCGTGCCGTGGAAGTGGCCGAGACCGTGGCGGCGGGGGATCTGACCGCCGTCATCGCCGCCCACTCCAACGATGAAACCGGCCGACTGCTGCAGGCGCTGGCGGCCATGAACCAGAAGCTCAAGGC
This sequence comes from Herbaspirillum sp. C9C3, assembly GCF_013359625.1. Classification (NCBI taxonomy): domain Bacteria; kingdom Pseudomonadati; phylum Pseudomonadota; class Betaproteobacteria; order Burkholderiales; family Oxalobacteraceae; genus Herbaspirillum; species Herbaspirillum sp. C9C3. Next base: position 29,512 of record NZ_JABFMQ010000006.1, on the reverse strand, counting down.
CATCGTGCAGGAGGTGCGGCGCGGTACCGACTCCATGGTCACCGCCTCGACCCAGATCGCCAGCGGCAACCTGGACCTGTCCTCGCGCACCGAGGAGCAGGCCAGCGCCCTGGAAGAAACCGCCTCCTCGCTCGAACAGCTGACCTCCAGCGTCAAACAGAATGCCGACCACACCCGCAAGTCCAGCGAGTTGGCCGGCAACGCCACGCAAGTGGCCAACCAGGGCGGCCAGACCGTCAAGCAGGTGGTGCAGACCATGGGCGCCATCAATGATTCCTCGCGCAAGATCGTGGACATCATCTCGGTCATCGACGGCATCGCCTTCCAGACCAACATCCTGGCGCTGAATGCGGCCGTGGAGGCAGCACGCGCAGGGGAACAGGGCCGTGGCTTCGCGGTGGTGGCGTCGGAAGTGCGCGGCCTGGCCCAGCGTTCGGCCACCGCCGCCAAGGAAATCAAGGAACTCATCAATGATTCCGTCGGCCAGGTCACGGCCGGCACTGAACTGGTGGCACAGGCCGGCAGCACCATGGATGAGGTGGTCCACAGCATCGAGCAGGTCAGCCACATCGTCGGGGAAATCTCGGCCGCCACGCGCGAGCAGAGCGATGGCATCGAGCAGGTCAACCAGGCCATCATGCAGATGGACAACACTACCCAGCAGAATGCCGCGCTGGTGGAGGAAGCCGCCGCCGCCGCGCAGGCCTTGCAGGATCAGGCGCAGCGACTGCTGGAACTGGTGAGCGTGTTCCGTCTCGATGACCTGGGCACGGCACCCGCACCGGCTCCGGTGGTGCGCGCCGCACCGTTGCGCACGGCGACACCGGCATCGACGACGGCCCTGCCCGGCAAGCCGCCCGCAGTCCGCGCCGCGGCTGCCGCGCCGGCACCACGCGCGCTTCCGGCCACCAGCAAGGAAGACAAATCGGAAGAGTGGGAAACCTTCTGAGAGGTCAAAGTCGGTACCGCCACCAGGGCCGGCTGCGGCCCTGGTGGCAGCTTGAAGACGCAAGCAAGGCCATCAGCCCTGGCGGGCCAGACGTATGCCGCTGACCTGCCAGCGTGCGCTGGCCGGGAAGAAATTGCGATAGGTCAACCGTGCGTGGTTCAGCGGCGTGGCCGAAGATGACCCACGCAGCACGTACTGGTTGACCATGAATTTGCCATTGTATTCACCTACCGCACCCGGTGCGGCGGTGAAGCCGGGGTAAGGCCCATAGCTGCTGCTGGTCCACTGCCAGGCCACGCCAAAAAATTCACGTCCGCGCCCATGCAGCCGCGCGGCGGCATGTTCCCACTCGGCCTCGGTCAACAGACGGGCCTGAGCCCAGCGGGCATAGGCATCGGCCTCGTAATACGAGAGATGCACGGCAGCCCGATGCGGCTGCAAGGGCTGTACGCCATACTCGGTGAATTCGCGCCACTGGCCGTCGGCGCCGCGGCGCCAGTACAGGGGATGCGACAGGCCAGCCTGCCGCTTCCATTCCCATCCCTCGGACAACCACAGTGCGGCATCTTCATAACCGCCCGCCTCAACGAAGGCCAGGTATTCGGCATTGTTCACCAGCCGCGAAGCGCACTGGTAGGGCTCGACGAACTGGCGATGGCGCGGCGTCTCGTTGTCGAAGCAAAAGCCGCCACCGGCATGACCGATCTCGACGATACCGGCCTCGATGCGATGCCAGCGCAGCGCCAGCTCGGCCGGGTCGTCCAGCTGCAGGTTCATCGGCAGGGGTTGATAGGCCGGTTGCAGCGGGTTCATCGACAGCAGGAACTTGATGTCGGTGAGCATCAGCTCCTGATGCTGCTGCTCGTGCTGCATGCCCAATTCCAGCAGCGCAAGGAAACCCGACAGTTGCGGATGCGCGCTGCCCGCGTCGCCGGGTTCCGACTCCAGGGCATCGATGAGCAGCAGCATGCGTGCATCGACCTGCTCGCGATAGGCCAGCACCTCCTCCAGCGCGGGCCGCGTGAGCAACCCGCGCTGCGGACGCGGAAACTTCTCGCCCACGCCCTCGTAGTAGGAATTGAAGAGCACGCGGAACTGCGGATGGAAGGGCGTAAAGCCGCTCTGGAAACGCTCCAGCAGGAAGGTTTCGAAGAACCAGGTGGTGTGGGCCAGGTGCCACTTGACGGGGCTGGCATCCGGCATGGCCTGCACGCAGCAATCCTCGGCCGAGAGCGGTTCGGCGATGAGCAGGGACTGCCGGCGCAGGCGCCGGTAACGGTCGCCCAGGCGCTCGCGCGGGCGTTGATGGAGGTGCTGGACGGCAGCGTCGATGACGGCATCGATGGTGGCAGCGGTGGCGGCAGTGACGACGGCCTGGTCGTCTTCGCCTTGCGTGGTGGTGTCCTGGGTAATGACGGAAGGCATCCGGTCTCCTGCAAGAATCATTGAATCAATATGGGCCAGCGCCGCCTAGCGCGCCTGCGCATGGCAGACCGCGAACCAGCGCCGCTGGTCAAACCACAGGCGGCAATTGCCGAATCCGGCTTCGTCCAGCAGGCCCAGGATGTCCTGCTCGGTGAACTTGTGGCTGTATTCAGTATGGATGCGCTCGCCCTGATGGAAGGTGCGGCGTCCGCCCGGCCAGCGCACGATCAGGTCGCGCCGCGCTTCGAGGTGCATTTCGATGCGCTGCTGGCGGCCGTTGTAGAAGGCCACGTGGCGCCAGTCGCGGGGGCTGAAGTCAGCCCCGATCAAGCCGTTCACATGGTTGAGCAGGTTCAGGTTGAATGCCGCTGTCACACCGATGGCATCGTCATAGGCCGCTTCCAGCACGCGCGCATCCTTGACCAGATCCAGCCCGATGAGAATGCCGCCATCGCTGGCACCGAGCGGCAAGGCCGCACGCACCCGGCGCAGGAAGTCCAGCGCCTGGCGTGGATCGAAGTTGCCCAGCGAGGAACCGGGATAGAAGAACAGGCGGCGTTGCTGTCGCACCGTTTCCGGCAGTGCCAGCGTGGCGGAGAAATCCATCGCCAGCGGCAACATGGGCAGTTGCGGGAAACGCTCCTGCAAACCGGCCACCGACTGGTGCAGGAAATCGGTGGAGATATCCACCGGCACATATTGTTGCGGCTGCAAGGCCTCGAACAGCGCGGCGGCCTTGGCGCAATTGCCGGCGCCCAGATCGATCAAGGTACAGCCCTGGCCGATGGCCTGCGCCATGGCCTGCTGATGGGCGGCGAAGATGGCGGCTTCGGTACGGGTGGGGTAATACTCGGGCAGAGCACAGATGGCTTCGAAGAGCTTGCTGCCCAGCGCATTATAGAAATATTTGGGTGAGATGGCCGCCTCGGCGGCGGTGAGCCCGGCCAGCAGTTCATCATGTGATGTGCGCTCTGCTGGCGCGGCCTCCCGGCGGGAGGGGATCAGTGCGGGTTGGGCCAAGCGAATCTCCTTGCCTGTCATGGGGTTGGGATGATGCGGATGCCTGCTGCTGCGCTGCGCCGGTCGAGCTGATCGCGCTCGAATCCGCATACTGTAGCAGGGCAAGGCAGGCAAGCAATGGCTGACGGACAACATCGCGTTGTGAGACAAGCTGCGCGATGTCTGCACGGACTGTCTATACTTATGCCTCTTCCGATTAAGGCAAGCCCGGTTGGTTCAACGCAGCCAGCAGTTTTTCCCGGTGTTGACCGGCGACTCTGGCCGTGCGGCAACATGCACGCAACGATTGGCCCGGCAGCCTCAACAGCTCATCCATGTCCATGTCCTCCACGACTCCTTCCCGCATCAACTCCCCTGCCACCGACGCCACGCCAGCCTCGGATTCTCCCACCGCCCGCAAATCCGCGCTGGCCGCACTGCGCGGACTGCTCCCCTTTCTCGCGCCCTACCAGAAGCAGTTCCTGCTGGCCGGCCTGGCGCTGCTGGTGGCGGCCGCAGCCACACTGGCCGTACCCTATGCCTTCAAGCAGATGATCGACCTCGGCTTTGGCGCGGCCGGCAGCAAGAGCGCCAGCCACATCAACCTGTACTTCCTGGCCCTGTTCGGCGTGGCCTGCGTGCTGGGGGTGGCCACGGCGGCACGGTTCTACATGGTGTCCTGGCTGGGCGAGCGGGTCACCGCCGACCTGCGCAGCGCGGTCTATGCCCACGTGGTGACGCAGAGTCCCGAATTCTTCGAAACCACCAAGAGCGGCGAAGTCCTCTCGCGCCTGACCACCGATACCACGCTCATCCAGGCCCTGGTCGGCACCAGCATTTCGATGGCCCTGCGCAATGCCCTGCTGTTCCTGGGCGGCATGAGCATGCTCTTCATCACCAGCGCCAGGCTGACCTCCATCATCATCGTCATGCTGGCGGCCGTGGTGCTGCCCATCGTCTTCTACGGGCGCCGCGTGCGCAAGCTCTCGCGCGCCTCGCAAGACCGCGTGGCCGATGCCGCCGCCATGGCCGGTGAAATCCTCAACGCCATGCCGACCGTGCAAGCCTTCACGCATGAAGAGATCGAGGCGCGCCGCTTCGGCGATTCCGTCGAGCGTGCCTTCCAGACAGCGATGGACCGCATCCGCGCCCGCTCGCTGCTCACCGTCGTAGCCATCCTGCTGGTCTTCGGTGCCATCGTCTTCGTGCTGTGGCTGGGCGCGCATGCGGTCATGCAGGGCCGCATGACCGGCGGCGAGCTGGGCCAGTTCATTCTGTACGCATCCCTGGTGGCCGGTTCGCTGGGCGCCCTCTCGGAAGTGATGGGCGACACCCAGCGCGCCGCCGGCGCCACCGAACGCCTGCTCGACCTGCTGGCGGCGCAGTCGCCGGTACAGTCCGTACTGCTGCCGGAACAACTGCCGCCACGCACCGCCAACGGCGCAGCCCTGAAGATCGAAGACCTGGACTTCCACTATCCCTCGCGCCCCGGCAGCGCATCACTGTCCGGCTTCTCGCTGGATGTGCGTGCGGGAGAGACGGTGGCCGTGGTCGGTCCCTCGGGGGCCGGCAAGACCACGCTGTTTCAGTTGCTGCTGCGTTTCTACGATCCGCAGCACGGCAGTATCCGACTGGAGGGCGTGGACATCCGCTACCTGACCCTCCATGACCTGCGCAAGGCGATCGGCATCGTGCCGCAGGACACCGTGATCTTCTCGGCCAATGCCATGGAAAACATCCGCTTCGGTCGCCCCGATGCCAGCGATGCAGAAGTGATCGCGGCCGCCCGCATGGCCGCTGCGCATGAATTCATCGAACGCCTGCCGGAGGGCTATCAGTGCTTCCTGGGCGAGCGCGGCGTGCGCCTTTCCGGTGGCCAGCGCCAGCGCATCGCCATCGCCCGCGCGCTGCTGAAGAACCCACCGCTGCTGTTGCTGGACGAAGCCACCAGCGCCCTGGATGCCGAATCCGAGCGCCTGGTGCAAAGCGCCCTGGAAGCGGCCATGGTCGGCCGCACCACGCTGGTCATCGCGCACCGCCTGGCCACCGTGCAGCGCGCCGACCGCATCATCGTGCTGGAACACGGTCGCATCGTCGAGACCGGCACCCATGCCGAACTGGTGGCCCGCGATGGCCTCTATGCCAGCCTGGCGGCATTGCAGTTCGAGACGCAATAAGGCATACGGCGGGGGCCGCCGACGCAATTTGAAGAAATCCCCTAGACTGCGCATCTCGGCATCTTCCCGATGCCATGACATGACAGGAGTTCTTGCATGAGCAGTCTATTGTTTTCGCCGCTGACCCTGCGCGGGGTCACCTTGCCCAACCGCATCGCCGTCTCCCCGATGTGCCAGTATTCGGCCGAGGACGGCTTCGTCAACGACTGGCACCTGGTGCACCTGGGCAGCCGTGCCGTGGGCGGGGCCGGCCTGGTCATCATGGAGGCCACGGCGGTGGTTCCGGAAGGCCGCATCACCAGCGCCGATCTCGGTATCTGGAAGGATGAGCACGTCGCGCCCCTGCGCCGTCTCACCCGCTTCATCGAGCAGCAGGGTGCCGTGCCCGGTATCCAGCTGGCACATGCGGGCCGCAAGGCCAGTGCCCTGCGTCCCTGGGATGGCCCGGCGGCCAGTGTGCCGGTGGCCAAGGGAGGCTGGCTGCCGCAGGCGCCCTCGGCCCTGGCCTTCGATACCACCTACACCGAACCGCATGCCATGAGTACGGCGGAAATTGCCGCACTGGTGCAAGCCTTCGCCGAGGCCGCCCGTCGCGCCCTGGCCGCCGGTTTCAAGGTAGTCGAACTGCATGGCGCGCACGGCTACCTGGGCCATCAGTTCCTCTCGCCCCTGAGCAATCACCGCACCGACCAGTACGGCGGCAGCTTCGAGAACCGCATCCGCTTCCTGCTGGAAACGGTGCAGGCGACCCGCGCCGTCTGGCCCGCCGAACTGCCCCTGCTGGTGCGCCTGTCGGCCACCGACTGGACCGAGGGCGGCTGGGGCGCCGACGATACGGTGGCCCTCTCGGCCCGCCTGCGGGAAATGGGGGTGGACCTGGTGGATGTGTCCACGGGCGGCAACCTGCCCTCGGCGGCCATTCCGGTCGGCCCCGGTTACCAGACCGGCTTTGCGGCGCGCGTGAAAAACCAGACCGGCATCGCCACCGGCACGGTCGGCATGATTACCGACGCCTTCCAGGCCGAGCACGTGCTGCGGACCGGCCAGGCCGACCTGGTGCTGCTGGCGCGCGAACTGCTGCGCGATCCCTACTGGCCGCTGCATGCCGCTCAGCAATTGCGCGAAGACGTGGCCTGGCCGCCGCAATACGTGCGGGCGGCGTCCAGCAAGACACCGTTGCGGCCGGATGTGCAATACGGCGGCAAACAGGACCTGGGCCTCACAAGCAGCGCCTGAAAGAAAAACTGCCGTTCAGCCTTCAGGCTGAACGGCAGTTTTTTGCTGGCTTCGCGTCGTGAGGCGATCAGCCCGGACGACGCTTGTGGCGCAAGTACTCGATGATCCCCGGCAGGATCGACAGGATCACGATGGCCACGATCAACAGGCTCAGGTTCTTCTTGACGATGGGCAGGTTGCCGAAGAAGTAGCCGGCATAGCCGAAGCTGGCCACCCAGGCGATGCCACCGATGACGTTGTAGAGGAAGAAGCGCTTGTAAGTCATCGCGCCCACGCCCGCCACGAAGGGTGCAAAGGTGCGCACGATGGGGGCGAAGCGGGCGATGATGATGGCCTTGCCGCCGTGCTTCTCGAAGAAGGCATGGGTCTTGTCCAGGTATTCCTTCTTGAAGATGCGCGAGTTGGGCTTGTCGAACACCTTGATACCCAGCATCTTGCCGATCTGGTAGTTGGTGCTGTCGCCCAGGATGGCGGCCACGATCAGGGTCAGCAGCATCAGGTGAATGTCATAGGCGCCGGTAGCGGCCAGGGCGCCGGTCACGAAAAGCAACGAGTCGCCGGGCAGAATGGGCGTGACCACCAGACCGGTTTCGCAAAAGATGATCAGGAACAGGATCAGGAATAACCAGGGACCATAGGAAACGGCCAGTTCGGCCAGGTGACGGTCGATGTGGAGGATGAAATCGACCAGGAACAGAAGGATATCCATAAGCCTGTAGAGAGAGGGGAAGTGGCAGAAAGTGGGCATTGTACCAACAGCCCCGCCCCTCTCCGCGAAATTTGATGCAGTGCCGCAGCCACCCTTCCCGCCCCTCCTCCCCTCGCGCATTGATGAAAGTTTTTCCCTGTCGCGCAATCTGTTCATGCGCCACCCCAGCCATGGCCCAGGCCGCTGTGCCAGAGCCCGCTACCCGTGGGCTGTGGCGGCCGGATCGGGCGGTTTCACGGGAAGTCCCGGGTCAGAATGCTGCCGTTGACGCTCCTGCGCGGCTCCACTACAGTCGTTCGCACCGGCCTTTCCCCACTACGACAAGACCAGCCCACGCTGGCATCGGGGCCGGATCCCCCCCAGGAGACCAAACCATGGATCTGAACCTGCAGGACCATCACGTCATCGTCACCGCCGGTGCCCAGGGCATCGGCCTCGCAATTACTGAAACGTTCATCAAAGCAGGCGCGCAAGTGCACGTCTGCGATATCGATGAGGCTTTCCTGGCCGATGCACGTGCCCGACTGGCAGGCGCGGCGGTGAGTTTCAGCCGTACCGACGTGGCCAGTCCGGCGCAGGTCGATGCCATGTTCGCCGACCTGGCCGCGCGCTGGGACGGAAGACTGGACGTCCTGGTCAACAATGCCGGCATTGCCGGTCCCACGCTGCCGGTGGAAGACATCGATGCGGCGCAATGGGACCAGACCATCGCCATCAACCTGACCGGCCCCTTCCTCTGCACCCGGCGCGCCGTGCCCATGCTGAAGAAAAACGGCGGCGGCGCCATCGTCAATATTTCCTCGGTGGCCGGTCGGCTGGGCTTTGCCTTGCGCACGCCCTATTCGGCATCCAAGTATGGCGTCATCGGCCTGACCGAGACCTGGGCCATCGAACTGGGCCCGTCCAATATCCGTGTCAATGCCGTCTTGCCGGGCATCGTCGAAGGGCCGCGACAGGAGCGCATCGTGGCCGCCAAGGCGGCGGCCTATGGCATCGAACATGAAGAAATGCGCACACGCTTGCTTTCCAAGGTCTCGCTGCGGCGCATGGTCAGCGCCCAGGATATCGCCAACCAGATCCTTTTCCTCTGCTCGCCCGCCGGTGCTGCCATCAGCGGCCAGAGCCTGTCGGTGTGCGGCAACGTCGAAACGCTGGCCTAGCGCCCTTCCCCTTTTCTTTGTCCTCTCCAGGAGCAAGTCCCATGGCCCAGCCTCGCAAAGTCATCATCACCTGCGCCGTCACCGGCGCCATCCATACGCCTTCGATGTCGCCCTACCTGCCGGTGACGCCCGAGCAGATCCGCGATGAAGCCCTGGCTGCCGCCGAGGCGGGCGCGGCCATCGTGCACCTGCATGCGCGCGACCCGCACAATGGCAAGCCGACCCAGGATCCGGACGCCTTCCGCAAATTTCTGCCGCAGATCAAGGCCGCCTCCAACGTGGTCATCAACCTCACCACCGGCGGCGCGCCGACCATGGGGGTGGAAGAACGGCTGCAACCGGCGCTGCAACTGAAACCGGAAGTGGCTTCCCTGAACATGGGCTCGATGAACTTCGGCCTGTATGAAATGCTGAACCGCTTCAAGGACTTCAAGTACGACTGGGAACAACCCTACCTGGCCGGCTCGGACGACCGCATCTTCCGCAATACCTTCAAGGACATCGCCTACATCCTCGAGTCCTGCAGCGCCAACCAGACCCGCTTCGAGATCGAGTGCTATGACATCGGCCACCTCTACACGGCGGCGCACTTCATCGACCGCGGCCTGATCAAGCCGCCCTTCCTGATCCAGTCGGTATTCGGCCTGCGCGGCGGTATCGGCAACGATGTGGAAGATGTCATGCACATGAAGCGCACCGCCGACCGTCTCTTCGGCGATGCCTATTTCTGGTCGGTGCTGGGGGCCGGACGCGGCCAGATCCCGATTGCCACCATGGCCGCCGCCATGGGCGGACACACCCGCGTGGGGCTGGAAGATTCTCTGTGGGACGGCCCCGGCCAACTGGCCAAAAGCAATGCCGATCAAGTGCGTCGTATCCGTACCGTGATCGAGGCGCTGTCCTTGCAGGTGGCCACGCCGGACGAAGCGCGTGACATGCTACAACTCAAGGGCGGGCAGAACGTCGGATTCTGAAACAGGCCCGGGCTTGCGGGGAACACCGGGACGGAACAGCGTCTCCGGTGTTTTTCTTCATCTTGCTGCAATGACAAGCCGGTCCGGCATCGGGTGTTCGGGCGGTCGATACGCTACAATCCTTCATCTTTTGGCCACCCGGCCAGCCTCCCGAGCATTGCAATGAAACAATACCAAGACCTCATCCAGGACGTGCTAGAGAACGGCTCCTGGCAAGACAACCGCACCGGCATCCGTACCTTGAGCATTCCCGGCGCCATGATGCGCTTCGACCTGCAGAAGGGTTTTCCGGCGGTGACCACCAAGCGCCTGGCCTTCAAGTCGGTGGTGGGCGAACTGTGCGGCTTCCTGCGCGCCACCCGCAGCGCGGCCGATTTTCGTGCCCTCGGCTGCAAGGTCTGGGACCAGAACGCCAACGAAAACGCTGACTGGCTGGCCAATCCCTTCCGTACCGGCACCGATGATCTGGGTCCGGTGTATGGCGTGCAATGGCGAGAATGGCCGGCCTACAAGCTGATCGACGCCGCGCACACCGCGCAGATCGACGCGGCCCGGGCCAAGGGCTTTGCCATCGTCTCCTCGCTGCAGGACAAGGGCGAGGAAAAAGTCCTGCTCTACAAAGCCGTGGACCAGCTGCGCGAATGCCTGGACACCATCGTCAAGAATCCCGGCAGCCGCCGCATCCTTTTCCACGGCTGGAACTGCGCGGTGCTCGACGAAATCGCCCTGCCCGCCTGCCATCTGCTGTATCAGTTCCTGCCCAACCAGAGCACCGGCGAAATCTCGCTCTGCCTGTACGTGCGCAGCAACGACATCGGCCTGGGCACGCCCTTCAACCTGGCCGAGGGGGCGGCGCTGCTGCACCTGGTGGCACGCCTGACCGGCTACCGGCCGCGCTGGTTCAGCTACTTCGTGGGCGATGCGCACATCTACGAAAACCATATCGACATGGTCAAGGAGCAGTTGACGCGCGAGCCCTACCCGCTGCCGCAACTGGCCATCGCCGAGCGCGTGCCGGAATTCGCCAGGACCCGCGAGTACGCCCCGCAATGGCTGGAACGGGTCGAGCCAAGCGACTTCTCGCTGGTCAACTACCAGCACCACGCCCCGCTGACCGCGCCCATGGCGGTCTGATCCACTTCGGCAGGCCACGGCATCGCATCGGCGCCGGCCTGCGCTTCGGGAGTTCGCATGTCCACTGCGCTGCTGCAACGACTGGGCCTGGCCCATCCCATCATCCAGGCGCCCATGGCGGGCACCTCCACCGTCACCATGGCCGCTGCGGCGTCCAATGCGGGCGCACTGGGCTCGCTGGCGCTGGGCGCCTCTTCGGTGGCGCAGGCGCGCGAAGCCCTGGCGCAACTGCATGCCCTGACCGACAAACCCTTCAATGTCAATTTTTTCTGCCATCAGCCAGCGGTGCTGGACGGGGCGCGCGATGCGGCCTGGATCGCGCATCTGCAAGGGCATCTGGACGAATTCGGCGGCAGTATCAAGCTGCCGCTCAAGGAGATCTACCGCAGCTTCGTCGTCGATACCGAGATGCAGCAGCTGGTGCTGGAACTGCCCCCGGCAGTGGTGAGCTTCCACTTCGGTCTGCCGCAGGCGGGCGTGATCCAGGCGCTCAAGAATGCAGGCGTCTTCCTCATGGCCACCGCCACCAGCCTGGAGGAGGCGCGCCTGATCGAAGCGGCGGGCGTCGATGCCATCGTCGCGCAAGGTATCGAGGCCGGCGGCCATCGCGGCATCTTCGATGAACACAAGGATGAAGAAATCGGCACCTTCGCCCTGGTCCGCCTGCTGTCCACGCACTGCCGACTGCCGGTGATCGCCGCTGGCGGCATCATGGACGGCGCCGGCATCGCCGCGGCCCTGCAACTGGGGGCACAGGCAGTGCAGTTGGGGACGGCCTTCCTGCTCACCCGCGAATCGGGGGCCAATGCCGCCTACAGGAATTTGCTGAAAAGTTCACGTGCCCACCACACCCGCGTGACGGCAGCGATCTCGGGCCGCCGCGCACGGGGCATCGTCAACCGTTTCATGGAAGAAATCGACATATCGACTGCAAACCGCCTCCCTGCCTACCCCGCCGCCTACGACGCCGCCAAGCAACTGCATGCCCTGGCCAGCGCCAGGGACGTGCACGAGTTCGGTGCCCACTGGGCCGGACAGGGCGCCGCGCTGATCCGGGATGGTTATACGGTGGGGGAACTGGTGCACCTGCTGGTGCAGGAGTGGCGGGCGCAGGCCTGAGCCTGCCCGTGTTCAGGAAACGGTGTCGGTGCGGGTGACGGTGTCGTCCGGAACCTGCTTGTCCTGCCAGCCGCCGCCCAGCGCCTTGTAGAGCGAGACCGTGGCCTGCAGGCGCTGCAGCTTGATCTGGCCGAGCTGGTTCTGGGCTTCGGACAGGGTGCGCTGGGTATCGAGTACCACCAGCAGGTCTTCCGCACCGGCGCGGTAGCGGATCTCGGCCAGTTCGAAGGCGAAGCGCGCCTGGTCCACTTCATTGATTTTCAGGCGATAGCGCTCTTCCAGGCTGCGAATGGCGCCCAGCGCCTTTTCCACTTCCGACAACGAGGTAATGACGCGCTGCCGGTAGACCTGCACCAGTTCTTCCTTCTGCGCTTCGGCCAGCGCCTGCTGGTTGCGCAGGTTGCCGCCATCGAAGATCGGCGCGATCAGGCTGGTACCGAGATTGGCAAACAGATTGGGACCATTGAAGAGCGACAGCAAGGCATTGCTCTGCGCGCCGGTGGAGCCGGTGAGCGAAATACTGGGGAAGAGCGCGGCCCGTGCTACCGCCACATTGGCATTGGCGGCCGCCAGATTGGCCTCGGCGCGGCGGATGTCGGGGCGGCGGGTCAGCAGTTCGGAAGGCAGGCCGGCCGAGATGCGCGGCATCTGGATGCGCGCCAGCCCCTTTTCCTCGACCTTGAAATTCTGCGGCGGACGGCCCAAGAGGATGGCCAGTGCGGTCTGCGCATCCTGTTCCTGCTGCTGCAGGTCGGGAATCAACTGGCGCTGGTTGGCCAGGGCCGAACGCTGGCGCGCCAGGTCCAATGGCGAAGCTGAGCCGGCGCGGCTTTGCGCCTCCACCAGGCGTAACACGCGCTCGGCATTGTTGACGTTCTGGCGCGCGATCTCCAGCCGGTCGCGCAATGACAGCACCTGCAGATAGGTGGAGACGATGCCGCTGGTGACGGTCAGGGCCACCGTCTCGCGATCGTAACGATTGGCACGCAAGGTGGCTTCAGCGGCTTCGACGCCCGCACGGTTCTTGCCCCAGAAATCGATTTCGTAGCTGACCTGCAGGCTGGCATTGGCGGTGTTGGTCGGTGTGCCGCCGGAAATGGGCATCTCGCGGCTGGCACCCGCGTTCAGTGCCACGTTGGGCAACAGTGGCGCCCCGGCGATGCGGGCCTGTGCCTCGGCCTGCTTGACGCGCGAGAAGGCGGCGGCGATTTCATAATTGTTGCGCTGGCCTTCCTGCACCAGCGCGGACAATTCGCTGCTGCCAAACTGCTTCCACCAGTCGCTATCGGGCCACAGCTGCTCGGCGTGGGCGACGTCGGCGGAGGCGCCGCCGCCCCACTGGTCGGGCACCTGCATTTCCAGGATGGGATCGGGCTGCACGTCCCGCGTGACGCAGCCACCGATGGCCAGGACCAGCGCGACGGCCATCGCCACCCGCGTCAAGCGGGGCAACGGGAAAGAAGTCAGCAGCAGTGAACTACGCAATGTCATGGCCTTGAACGTCGAAAAACGGAAAACGGAGAAACCGGGCCGCCCGGGCAGCCGTTACTGTACAGCAAGCCCTGCCGGCCGTGCGCGACTACTTGGCAAGCGCCGGCGGATTGGCAGGCAGCAGCACCTGCTCGCCCTCCTTCAACCCCGACAGTACCTGGGCGCGTTCGCCATCGCGAATGCCGATCTTGATCTTGCGCGTCTCCAGCGTGCCATCGGGAGCCACCACCTTGACACTCTGGGTGCCGTCCATGCCCGGCTTGGTCACCAGCGAACGCGGAATGGTCGGCACATGCTCGGCGCGCGCCAGCACGAAATACACGTCGGCACTCATGCCGCTCATCAGTTCGCGGCTGGGATTGGCCACATCGAAGAGCACGGTGTAATACGCCTTCTTGCCCTGGCGTCCGGAGTCATCGGTGGGCAGCAGCATGATCTGGCGCAGCTTGCCGCTCCAGCGCTTGCCGGGGTAGCCGGGCGTGGTGAAATACGCCGTCATGCCCTTTTGCAGGCGCGTCACGTCCTCTTCCGCGACCGGCACCTGCACCGTCATGCGCGAGAGATCGGCGATGCGCATGAGCACTTCCTGGTTGGCGCTGACCATCTGGCCGGGACGTGCATTGAGGGTGACGATGGTACCGCCGGCGGGGGCTTCGATGCGGGTCTGCTTCTGCACCGCCTCATCTTCACGGATGGCCGCTTCGGTCTGCTGGATCTGGGCGTTGGTGGCGTCCACGCGGGACGCCGCCGCATACATGTTCATGCGGCTGGATTCATAGGATTCTTCGCGGGTGGCGTTCTCGGCCTTGAGCTGGGTCTGGCGCTGGAACTGCAACTGAGCAAAGTCGAGCTGGGCGTTCTGTCCGGCCAGTTCGGCCTTCAGGCGCGCCAGGGTGGCACGGTTGCTTTCGATGCGGCTGTTCTGCACGGCCGGCGCCACGGTGGCCAGCAGGCGCCCGGCTTTGACCGACTCACCGATCACCACTTCCACATCCGAGATCTGTCCGGCCACCTTGGAGCCGACATCCACGTAATCCTGAGCCACCACATTGCCGGTGGCGTTGACCACCTGTTCCAGGTCGGCGCGCTCTACCGCGACCGTCTCCAGCTTCACCGGAATCGGCTTGGGCGGCGGCGGTGGCGGCGCCTGGCGGGAATACAGCGCATAGCCGCCGCCCAGCACCAGCGCCAGGGCGATACCGCTCCACCAGGCTTTCTGCCGCGCAGGCGCATGGGTGGTCGGAATAATATGTGGAAGTGGTTCGTGCGGCTCGGTCATGTCACTGGCGGCAAGCGTTCAAGTCGGATTCAACAAGGCGTGATGATCCCTGCAAAACATGACGGCCGAATGTCTTCGGCCGTCCCTGTTGCGGTGCTGGCGCGCCCCCTCAGGCGGCCAGTACCGGTGCTTCGATGGCGCTGGCGGGTACGGCCTTCTGGCGGGCCGCGTACCAGTCGGGATGAACCTCGGCAGCACCGCTCCAGACCGCCTGGTGCAGTTGTGACAGCAGGCCCGGCTCTTCCAGGATGCTGTTCTTCTGCTTGTCGTTGAGCGCGTCCGGTCCATCCTTGAGCGCACTACGCACCAGCTTCTCGCGCAGGTGCTGGGTCAGTGCCGGCACCTGCGGGTGCGCATGCGCGGTGGCGCACACCAGCGCATTGAACGACGGATCGACCACGGCCTCGACGAAGCCCGGCAACGGCGGCGTCTCTTCGTGATGGCGCACGGTCTCGCGCAGTTCCAGCGGCGGCGAGGTCTCTTCCGGGATCTTGAACAGACCGGCACGGCGGAAACCACGACCATAAGTTACCCGCGAAGACAGCACCGACACCGGCACCGAAACGGCCAGCGAACCGGCAATCGGGATGAGCCACCAGATGAAGGAGGGATTGAGCCAGTACACCAGCGCGCCCCAGGCCACGCCCAGCACCGAATGCCAGCCATGGCGACGCACCGCCTCGCCCCAGCCGGTTTCATTGTCGGCCCGCGGCGGCGACTTCCAGCCGGCATTCCAGCCGAGGAAGGCCCCCAGCACGAAGCGCGTATGGAACAGCATGCGCACCGGGGCCAGCGCCATCGAGAACAGCAGTTCGATCAGCATGCTCACGAACAAGGCCAGCGCGCCACCGAAACCGCGTGCGCCCTTCACCGCAAACAGCAGCACGGCCAGGATCTTGGGCAGGAACAGGATGGTGGCCGTAGCCGACACCAGCGCCAGGGCCTTTTCCGGATGCCACTCGGGCCAGATCGGGAACAACTGGCGGGGCGCCGTGAAATATTGCGGATCGATCAGCGTATGGGCCGCCAGCAACACCGTGGAGAGGATCAGGAACAGGCCCCACAGCGGCGCCGACACATAGGCCATCACGCCAGTGACGAACACGGCGCGATGCACCACGTGCATGCCGCGCGCCAGGAACAGGCGGAAGTTCATCAGATTGCCCTGGCACCAACGGCGGTCGCGGCTCAACTCGTCGAGCAGGTTGGGCGGCATTTCTTCATAGCTGCCATCCAGGTCATAGGCGATCCACACCGACCAGCCGGCGCGCCGCATCAGCGAGGCTTCCACGAAGTCGTGCGACATGATCGGCCCGGACAGGTTGCTCTTGCCCGGCAGCGGCGCCAGCGCGCAATACTTCATGAAGGGCTGCAGACGGATGATGGCGTTGTGGCCCCAGAAGTGCGATTCGCCCAGCTGCCAGTAATGCAGCCCGGCCGTGAACAACGGGCCGTATACGCGCGTGGAGAACTGCTGGATGCGCGCATAGAGCGTATCGCGTCCGGCTGCACGCGGCGCGGTCTGGATGATGCCCGCGCCCGGATGGGCTTCCATCAGGCGGGTCAGCTTGGTAAGGCATTCGCCGGTCATGACGCTGTCGGCGTCCAGCACCACCATGTAGCGATAGGCGGCGCCCCAGCGGCGGCAGAAATCGTCCAGGTTGCCGCTCTTGCGCTTGACGCGGCGGCGGCGATGGCGATAGAAGATGCGCCCGAAGCCACCAGTCTGGCGGCACAGGCGATCCCATGCGGCGGTTTCTGCCGCGCAGATATCAGCTTCGCCGCTGTCGCTCAAGATGAAGAAATCGAAATGCCGGATCTGCCCGGTGCGTTCCAGCGACTCGTAGGTCGCCCGCAGGCCGGCGAAGACGCGCGCCACATCCTCGTTGCAGATGGGCATGACGATGGCCGTGCGGGCCTCGGGTGCAATCTCGGTATTGCCGGCCTTCTCATGCGAGATCAGGTACTTGTCGTCACCACGCATCAAGACCAGGAAACCCGTCATGGCCGTCCAGAACCCGGCCGAGACCCAGAGGAACAGCAGCCCGAACAGGAACAGCACCAGCATCTCCAGCGGCTTGGTGCCGTGATAGGGCAGCACGTCGCTCATGAAGTAGGTGGCCATCGAGGTCTGCAACACCATCAGCACCAAAAGCGTAATACGGCGCACGTTGCCCGTATGCTGCCAGTGCCCCTTGGGATCGGGGGCCTCGGACTGGTCCAGGTGATCTTCGATGTAGCGCGGTTCGTCATCCACCGGCGGCGCGGCTTCGAGCACCTTGGCGCGGCCCTTGCGGGCGCGGCGCCAGCGGCTGGGACGGCGTTCCAGGCGGCGGTTTTCTTCTTCCACCCAACGCGAGAACGGATTGAGTTCACCCCAGGGACGCGGCACCATGGACTTGCGCTGCAGAGGCGGCCCGACCGGAATGCGCGGCTGGCCGCGCTCCTGACCGATGGGTGGAACCGGGGCGCCCTGCACGGCCCGCGCAGCTTGCACGGCCGGCACCGCAACCGGCTGGGCGGCGGGATACATGAGGCGCAGGCGGGCATCGACCGAGGCTTGCGCCGCGGCCGGCACCAGGCTGGCATCGCGTCCGCTGGCCTCGGCCAGCACGCGGTGCAGGTCGACCACCGGATCGCCGGAGCCGATTGCACCCGCCCGCGCGGCCAGGTCCTGGCGTTGTTCAGGCGACAGCGGCAGGCACGCGAGGTAATCCTCCAGCGTCTGCGAGGCTGCCGAAGTCTGCCTTAGTTGGGGGGTAATATGTAGCTCCACGTTTCAGACAAGGTTGTGCCGCCATTGGCATTGCGCAGGAAACCGCGCAGCTCGACAGGCTTGTTTTCTTCCAGACGGCGCAGCTTGACTTCCACACGCCAGCCGCCGGTCACGTCATTCTTGCGGGTAGTCACGCTGGCCAGCTTGCCATTGGCATCGGCCTCGACCACCCCTTCCACCCGCGCGTTGGCGGGCAGCTTCTTGAGATTGCCACCATCGAAGTCAATCGCCAGCTGCTGCACCTCATCGGTCTTGCCGTCCTGCTTGGGACGATAGCCATGGCCGAACAGGGTCTGGGTGACGAAGGCCAGCGGCGGGCGCTTCTCGTTGTCCTTCTGCCAGGACAGGCGGTATTCCACGTTCAGCGGCTGGCCCGGCTTGGGCAGCGTGTTGGGGATCCAGTAGGCCACGATGTTGTCGTTGGTCTCGTCAGGCGTGGGGATCTGCACCAGCTCCACGCGGCCCGAACCCCACTTGCCCTTGGGCTCGACCCAGGCGCTGGGGCGCGACTGGTAGTTGTAGTCCAGGTCTTCGTAGTGCGAGAAGTTGCGGTCGCGCTGCATGAGGCCAAAGCCCTGGGGATTGTCGAAGGAGAACGAGGTCACCAGCAGGCGCTTGGGGTTCACCAACGGACGCCACAGCCATTCGCCGGTCCCCGACTGCATGGCCAGGCCGTCCGAGTCATGCACTTCCGGACGGAAGTCGTCGGCCGGACCCGGCTGGTTCTCGCCGAAGAGGAACATGCTGGTCAGCGGAGCAATGCCCAGCTTGGTGACGTTGCTGCGCAGGTAGATCTGGGCCTTGACGTCCATGACCGTATCCACCCCGGGCTTCAACACGAAGCGATAGGCGCCGGTGGCGCGCGGCGAATCCAGCAGCGCGTAGATCACCAGGTCCTTGGCATCGGCGGCCGGGCGCTCCAGCCAGAATTCGGTGAAGCGGGGGAATTCCTCGCCCGAATAGAGCGCCGTATCGATAGCCAGACCACGTGCCGACAGGCCGTAGCTCTGCCCTTTCCCCATGGCGCGGAAGTAGCTGGCACCGTGGAAGGTCAGCACGTCATCCTTGACCTTGGCCGAGTTGAGCGGGAAGCGGATACGAAAACCCGCAAAGCCGATATTGCGCAGGGTGCGCGGATCGACGCTGCGATTGGCGCTGTAGTCGAAGAGGGCCGGACTGAAATGGATCTCGCGCACGGCGTTGCCCACCACTTCATTGATCTTGACCGGCTCGGTATAGCTGGCGCCAAGATGGATGAAGGACAGTTCGAAGGGCAGCTTCTGCGCGCGCCAGACCGACTTGTCATCGCGGAAGTAGAGCCGGCTGGCCTGCTCGTAGCTCAGGTCCTTGAGCGACTTGGGCAGGTCATCGGCAGGCTTCTTGTAGGATTTGCCGGCCAGTGCCTTGGCGCGGGCGGCCACCGTGTTGAAATCGAAGGCCAGGGCCGCCTGCGGCAAGGCCAGCGCCAGCAGACCCGCCAGGGCCGCCGGAGCGGCAAGGCGACGCCACCAGGCCCGTCGTGCGGCACTGCGCGGGGAAACAAGTCCCTCGCCAGGCCAGGAGGTGGTGTGAAGCAGCATTATTGTTTTGTCGGACATGCAGTTTTCTGGTTGATTGCCCCGGCAGACACTGGAAGCAGCGCCGCACCGGAAGGCAGGCGCTAGTTTACCCAAATGTGGCCAGGATTGTTCGCTAGTTCATATCGGGATGGCATGCTTGCGGCCGGAATGGCCCCAATGGGTAATGTTTCATGAAAGAAACTTCATTCGGCCGCAAACCCGGCTTTAGCGCTCAAGGCAGCCGACCGGTTCAGATATAAGGGCAGATGGCGCTGCATAAAGTTCCGTGTTGCAGCATGGCTGCTGTAACATTATGTTTTGTCGCGCCTGCCTCCGGCCCCGTGCCGGCCTGCTTTCCCCTCGTTCCAACCCAGATTTGCGCATGACCACTGCTTCCGGCTCCCTGACCATCGTCGTCGCCACCGACCTCAACAACGGCATCGGTATCCGCAACACCCTGCCCTGGCATCTGCCGGAAGACCTGGCGCATTTCAAGCGCACCACCTCCGGGCATGCCATCCTGATGGGCCGCAAGACCTTCGAATCGATCGGTCGGCCGCTGCCCAACCGGCGCAACATCGTCATCACCCGCAATGGCGGGTGGCAACACGCGGGCGTGGAGACGGCCGGCTCCCTGCAGGAAGCCGCCGCACTGGTGCAGGCAGCGCCGGCCTTCATCATCGGCGGGGCGCAGATCTATGCCGAGGCGCTGCCGCTGGTGGACCGCCTCATCATCACCCGCATCGGGAAAGTCTTCGATTGCGACGCCTTCTTCCCGGCCCTGGACCAGGCGCTGTGGCAGGAGACGGCGCGCGAGAACCACCGGTCCGAAACTTCCGGATTGGACTACGCTTTTGTGACATACCAAAGACGTTGATCCGGCCCGACAACAGGCTGTTGTTTTTTCCCTTTTTTGCTTACACTGCGCAGCTCTTTAGCGCAGTTGGCGCACACGTGGCGCGCATATCTGCGACAATCCCGCTTTCATTTTTCCGGCGCGCAAGCACTGCCAGCCCAGGCGCTTTTCTTTTGACCCCCTGCGCGCGTGTGCCGAACCGGCTCCCCGCGCGCAAAGCCTGGAGAAATCCATGAAATTCCGATTCCCCATCGTCATCATCGACGAAGACTTCCGCTCCGAAAACACCTCGGGCCTGGGCATCCGCGCCCTGGCCGACGCCATCGAAGCCGAAGGCATGGAAGTGCTGGGCGTGACCAGCTATGGCGACCTGGCCCAGTTCGCCCAGCAACAGTCGCGCGCCTCGGCCTTCATCCTGTCCATCGACGATGAAGAAATGGGCGCCGGCTCGGATGAAGAGACCGACCACGCCCTGAAGGCCCTGCGTGCGTTTGTCAGCGAAATCCGTCATAAAAACGCCGACATCCCCATCTATCTCTACGGTGAAACCCGCACCTCGCGCCACATTCCCAACGATGTGCTGCGCGAGTTGCACGGTTTCATTCACATGTTCGAAGACACGCCGGAGTTCGTGGCTCGTCACATCATCCGTGAAGCCAAGTCCTACCTGGACGGCCTGGCCCCGCCCTTCTTCCGCGCCCTGGTCGATTACGCCCAGGACGGCTCCTATTCCTGGCACTGCCCCGGTCACTCCGGCGGCGTGGCCTTCCTGAAGTCACCTGTGGGCCAGATGTTCCACCAGTTCTTCGGCGAACGCATGTTGCGCGCCGACGTCTGCAACGCCGTGGAAGAACTCGGCCAACTGCTGGACCACACCGGCCCGGTGGCCAACTCGGAGCGCAATGCGGCGCGTATCTTCAATGCCGACCACTGCTACTTCGTCACCAACGGCACCTCGACCTCCAACAAGATGGTCTGGCACTCCACCGTCGCCCCCGGCGACATCGTCGTGGTGGACCGCAACTGCCACAAGTCCATCCTGCACTCCATCATCATGACCGGTGCGATTCCCGTGTTCCTGATGCCGACCCGCAATCACCTCGGCATCATCGGCCCGATCCCGCTGGAAGAGTTCACCCTCGAAAGCATCCAGCGCAAGATCGAAGCCAACCCCTTCGCCCGCGAAGCCAAGAACAAGAAGCCGCGCATCCTGACCATCACGCAATCGACCTACGACGGCGTGGTCTACAACGTCGAGACCCTGAAGAACATGCTCGACGGCGAGATCGAGACCCTGCACTTCGACGAAGCCTGGCTGCCGCACGCCACCTTCCACGACTTCTACAAGGACATGCACGCCATCGGCAAGGACCGTCCGCGCGCCAAGAAGTCGCTGATCTTCTCGACCCAGTCGACTCACAAACTGCTGGCCGGCCTGTCGCAGGCTTCGCAGATCCTGGTGCGCGAATCGGAAACCGTGAAGCTCGACGAAGACGCCTTCAACGAAGCCTTCTTGATGCACACCTCGACCTCGCCGCAGTACTCCATCATCGCCTCCTGCGACGTCGCGGCGGCCATGATGGAAGCACCGGGCGGCACGGCGCTGGTGGAAGAAAGCATCCTGGAGGCGCTGGACTTCCGTCGCGCCATGAAGAAGATCGACCAGGAATTTGGCGATGAGTGGTGGTTCCAGGTCTGGGGCCCCAACAGCTTTGCCGCCGACGGCATCGGCGAGCGCGAGGACTGGGTCATCAAGGCCGAGGACGACTGGCACGGTTTCGGCAACCTGGCGCCGGGCTTCAACATGCTGGACCCGATCAAGGCCACCATCGTCACCCCCGGCCTGGCCCTGAACGGCCAGTTCGGCGAGAGCGGCATCCCTGCTTCCATCGTGACCAAGTACCTGGCCGAGCACGGCGTGATCGTGGAGAAGTGCGGCCTGTATTCCTTCTTCATCATGTTCACCATCGGCATCACCAAGGGCCGCTGGAACACCCTGGTGACGGCGCTGCAGCAGTTTAAGGACGACTACGACAAGAACCAGCCGATCTGGCGCATCCTGCCCGAGTTCGCCCAGCGCAACCCGCGCTACGAGCGCCTGGGCCTGCGCGACCTGTGCCAGCAGATCCACGAGACCTACCGCGCCTACGACGTGGCCCGCCTGACCACCGAGATGTATCTCTCGGACATGCAGCCGGCCATGAAGCCTTCGGACGCCTTCGCCAAGATGGCCCACCGCGAAATCGATCGCGTCCCCCTGGACGAACTGGAAGGTCGCGTGACCTCGATCCTGCTGACCCCCTATCCGCCGGGCATTCCGCTGTTGATCCCGGGTGAGATCTTCAACAAGACCATCGTTGATTACCTGAAGTTTGCGCGTGATTTCAACGAGAAATTCCCGGGCTTCGAAACCGACGTGCACGGACTGGTCAAGCGTGAAGTCAACGGCCGCCGCGATTACTTCGTGGATTGCGTCAAGCAGTAAGTCTCAGTTCTGCGTGCAAAAAAAGCCGGTGCCTGCGAAGGCATCGGCTTTTTTCATGCTGCTGCCGGATGCAATCCGATCAGAAGCTACCGAGATAGAAATAACCCGCCAGTGCCCCGCCAAACAACAACCACAGCGGATGAATCTTGGTCTTGAGCGCAATGATGGCGGTGGTCGCCGTGATGGCCGCGAGGAAGCCATGCGTGATCGATGCCTGCGCGATCAACAGCGCCGAAGCCGCCACCAGCCCGCCGGTGACCGGCAGCAGGCCGGCCTGCACGTGACGCCGCCAGGGCTTGTCCTTGCACCTCTCCCAGACGTGCAACATGATGATGGTGATGATGGAGGACGGACCGAACTTGGCCAGGCTGGTCACCAGCATCCCCCAGAAGCCCGCCACATGCCAGCCCACCAGCGTAACCACCATCAGGTTGGGGCCCGGCGCGGCCTGACCCAATGCAAACAGCGCACTGAAATCCTCGGCGCTCATCCAGTGATGGACTTCCACCACCTGGCGCTGCATCTCGGGGAGGATGGTATTGCCGCCACCGAAGGCCAGCACCGACAACTGGGTGAAGATGATGGCCAATGCGATCAGGGTCTGGCTCATTGCGCGCCCTCCTTCTTGCCCGCAGTCTGCGGCTTGGCCGCGAAGCGGCTGCCATAGCGGGCGGTGAGCACCACGCTGACGGGCGTCATCACCAGCATCACCCACAGCAGCGGAATGCGCAGCAAGGCGATGGCAATGAAACAGACCACTGCCACGCCCGCCAGCACCAGGTTCTTGCGCAGGGGCAAGGCGATCTTGACGGCCATCTGGATCAACAGCCCCGCTGCCGCCGCCGCCAGTCCCGCGAACAGGTGCTTGACGTTGGGATCATGCTGGAAGTGCTGGTAGATCATGCCCAGCAGGATCACCACCATCGAGGGCACGGCGATGAGCCCGGTGATACCGGCCAGCGCCCCCTTCCAGCCCCGGAACTTCATGCCCAGCGCCACCGACAGGTTGATGATGTTGCCCCCGGGGAGGAACTGACACAGGCCCAGCAGCTCGACGAATTCGGGATCGGTGAGCCAGCGGCGGCGCTCCACGATCATGCGGTGCGCCAGCGGCAAGGCACCGCCGAAGGCGGTCATGCCCAGGCCAAGAAAGCCCAGGAAGATTTCCCGGGTAGAAGGAACGGCCCGCTCAGGGGCCGGCAGGTCAGGAGTACTCATCATCATCTCATGCGAACGCGGCGTGATTGCCGGATGAATGAAAGGCTACTCTTGGGGAGGGTTTTTGTCTAATATATGTCAGATACTTGATCCATATTTTAAAAATATGTCACCTTCCATCGATCTGCGCCTGCTGCGCTACTTCATCGCTGTGGCTGAAGAGGGCCACCTGACCAAGGCGGCCGAGCGCATCGGCATCCAGCAGCCGCCGCTGTCGCAGCAGATCCGCCTGCTGGAGCGCGAGCTGGGCGTGACCCTCTTCAACCGCCTGCCGCGCGGCATGGAGCTCACTGACAGCGGGGTGGCCCTGCTCAATGATGCACGCGCCCTGCTGGCGCAACTCGATACGTCGGTGGCCAGCGTGCGCCGTATCGCCCAGGGCAAGATGGGGCGCATTGCGGTGGGCTTTACCGAATCGGCTTCTCTGCATCCCTTCGTGCATTCGGTGATCCGCGCCTTTCGCGCCGATGCACCGGATGTCGCCATGACGGTGGAAGAAAGCAACACCAATGAACTGATCGAAGCACTGCGCGCCAAGCGGCTGGATCTGGCCTTCGTCCGTTCCCCGGTGGGCGATTCGGGCGGATTGACCATCGAGACCATGCTGGTCGAAGACATGGTGGCCGCGTTACCCATCGACCATCCGCTGGCCGAGCAGGGCAAGCGCAAGAGCCTCGCCCTGCACGCACTGGCCGAGCAATCCTTCATCATGACGCGCCGGCCCAACGGTCCTGGCCTGTACGACACCATCATCGCGGCCTGCCATGCGGCCGGATTCTCGCCGCAGGTGATCCAGGAGGCGCGCAAGAATCTGTCCACGCTATCGCTGGTGGCTGCTGGCGTGGGGGTGGCGGTGATCCCGGCATCGATGACGCGGGTCAATGCGGAGGGCGTGGTGTACCTGAAGCTGACCGGTGCGCCCGAGCTGAAGGCACCGCTGCACCTGGCTTACCGGACTGGCAGCATCAGCGGTGCGGCGCGCCTGATGCGGCAGGAAGCCTTGAAATTGAGTGCGGGGCGCAAACGGCGTTGATATCTGCTGCATATGGCAAGTTGCAGATCCATACAAAGCAGGCTTGCAGCTGATGAGAGTGTGGTTTTCAACCTGAAGGCAGGCGGCGATGTGGAAACGGACTCTTGCATCAATACAATATTCCAATAATAATTGAACTATTGAATTGAAGGAGAGCGAAATGGAAACCAGGACTGTCATCACCGCATTGGCCGCATTAGCCCAGGAATCGCGCCTGGCCATCTTCCGGCACCTGGTTCAGCTCGGCCCCGAAGGCTGCGCCGCCAGCAAGATCGGAGAAACCTTGGGCATCGCCCCCTCGTCCGTCTCCTTTCATATGAAAGAGCTGACACACGCGGGCCTGGTGAGCTCCCGCCAGGACGGGCGTTTCGTCATCTACGCGGCCAACTACGGTGCAATGAATGAAGTATTGAGTTTTCTGACGGAAAACTGCTGCGGGGGCAATCCTTGTTCGACCGTGAGCGCCTGCAGCGAGCGGTCCGCCACCACGTCAGCAACAGCGGGAACCATCAGACAGAGTTCATCATGAGCACCCACCGACTTAAACCCCTGCCCCCTCATTTACTGACCAAGGATAGAAAGTGCTGACTGCGCTCGTCATCTTCCTGCTCACCCTGATGTTTGTCATCTGGCAGCCCAAAGGACTGGGCATTGGCTGGAGTGCCTGCGCCGGTGCGGCCGTGGCGCTGGCGGCGGGCGTCATCCATCTTTCGGATATCCCGGTGGTCTGGCATATCGTCTGGAACGCTACCGGCACCTTCATCGCCATCATCATCATCAGCCTGTTGCTGGACAAGGCCGGCTTTTTTGAGTGGGCCGCCCTGCATGTAGCGCGCTGGGGAGGTGGACGCGGGCGTCTGCTGTTCGTGCTGCTGGTCCTGTTGGGCGCGGCGGTATCGGCCCTGTTCGCCAACGACGGCGCTGCGCTGATCCTCACTCCCATTGTCATCGCCATGCTGCTGGCACTTCGCTTTTCGCCGCAGGCAACACTGGCCTTCGTGATGGCGGCCGGCTTCATCGCCGACACGGCCAGCCTGCCGCTGGTGGTGTCGAACCTGGTCAATATCGTCTCGGCGGACTTCTTCAAGATCGGATTCGCGCAATACGCCTCGGTCATGATCCCGGTGGACGTGGTCTCGGTCGTGACGACGCTTATCGTCCTGTTCATCTACTTCCGCCGCGATATCCCCCGACACTATGACCTGACGCAACTGCAAGAACCCGCCGCAGCCATCCATGATCGAGCGACCTTCGTCGCCGGCTGGTGGGTACTTGCGATGCTGCTGGCAGGCTTTTTCTGGCTGGAAGACAGGGGCGTACCGATCAGCGCCATGGCAGCCGCGGGCGCAGTGATTCTCCTGGCAGTCGCAGGCAAGGGCCAAGTCATTTCCACGCGTGAAGTCATCAAAGGCGCGCCCTGGCAGGTGGTGTTCTTCTCGCTGGGGATGTACCTGGTGGTGTATGGACTGCGCAATGCAGGACTGACGGACCACTTGACGGGCGTGCTGAACGGTCTTGCCGAACATGGCGTCTGGGGCGCTGCACTCGGCACCGGTTTCCTGACGGCCTTGATGTCCTCCATCATGAATAACATGCCCACGGTGCTGGTCGGGGCACTATCGATCGATGCCACCACCGCACAGGGCGTCGTGAAAGAGGCAATGATCTACGCCAACGTCATTGGCAGCGACCTTGGCCCCAAGATCACCCCCATCGGCAGCCTGGCCACCTTGCTGTGGCTGCACGTGCTGGACAAGAAGAACATTCATATTTCCTGGGGCTATTACTTCAGGGTCGGCGCCTTGCTGACGCTGCCGGTCCTGCTGATCACCCTATCCGCTCTGGCCATCAGGCTGGGGGGATGAGCAGGATGGCCCTGCCCGCTCCGTCAACTTCAACACAGGCATTCATCATGACCACGATCTACCATAACCCCGCATGTGGCACCTCCCGCAACACCTTGGCCATGATCCGCAACAGCGGTGAAGAGCCGACGATCATCGAATACCTGCAGCACCCGCCCAGCCGCGAGCAGCTGGTCCAGATGATCCGGGATGCCGGTCTCGCCGTACGCGACGCCATCCGTCAAAAGGCTACGCCCTACGCCGAGTTGGGCCTGGATGATGCCGCTCTGAGCGACGACCAGTTGCTCGATGCCATGCTGACCCATCCCATTCTGATCAACCGGCCATTCGTGGTGACGTCCAGGGGAACCCGCCTGTGCCGCCCCTCGGAGCTGGTACTGGAGATCCTGGAAAATCCTCAGCAAGGTGGATTCACGAAAGAAGACGGCGAAGTCGTCGTCAATGCGGAGGGCCACCGTGTCAACTCTGCCAGGTGATCTGCCCAACGTCGACGCGAGTCAGTTCAAGGCCCCCTCCATCGCCGATTTCGCCAGGATCGGGGCGTCGTCACACCCTCCGCGATTTCTCTTGCTGTACGGCTCCGTTCGTGAACGCTCCTATAGCCGACTGCTGACCATGGAAGCGGCCCGCTTGCTGGAGGCATTGGGTGGCGATGTCAGGATCTTTGATCCGCGCGGCCTGCCGCTGCCGGACAGCGAACCGGAGACACATCCGAAAGTGCTTGAACTGCGGGAGCTGGCCAACTGGTCTGAAGGGATGGTGTGGTGCTCGCCTGAACGCCATGGTGCCATGACGGGGATCATGAAGGCACAGATCGACTGGATTCCACTCTCTCAGGGCGCCATTCGCCCTTCGCAAGGCAAGACGCTGGCGGTCATGGAGGTATCGGGCGGCTCGCAGTCCTTCAACGCCGTCAACCAGATGCGGATACTCGGTCGCTGGATGCGGATGCTGACCATCCCGAACCAGTCTTCGGTGGCCAAGGCATATCAGGAGTTTGACGAAGCCGGCAGGATGAAACCGTCGGCATACTACGAGCGCGTGGTGGACGTGATGGAGGAACTGTTCAAATTCACGCTGTTGACGCGCGACGTCTCGCCCTTCCTGACTGACCGCTATAGCGAGCGAAGAGAATCGGCCGAAGAACTGACCGGGCGCGTCAACCAGCGCGCCCTCTGATCCGACGGACATGCTGCGAGGCGCTTGATTGGCCGGCGCAGCCCGTCAATCATAGTGCAGCAACATTCCATAAATGATTTATATCATTTATGGAATTCAACCCATCAGGTCTTGGGCAGGGTCACGCCATGCTGCCCCTGGTACTTGCCGCCGCGATCCTTGTAGGAGGTTTCGCAGATTTCATCACTCTCGAAGAACAGCACCTGGGCGCAGCCTTCGCCGGCGTAGATCTTGGCGGGCAGCGGGGTGGTGTTGGAGAACTCCAGGGTGACATAGCCTTCCCATTCGGGTTCGAAGGGGGTGACGTTGACGATGATGCCGCAGCGCGCGTAGGTGGACTTGCCCAGGCAGATGGTCAGCACGCTGCGCGGGATGCGGAAGTATTCGACGGTGCGTGCCAGGGCGAAGGAGTTGGGGGGGATGATGCAGACATCGCCCTTGAAATCGACGAAGGATTTCTCATCGAAGTTCTTGGGATCGACGATGGTGGAATTGATGTTGGTAAAGATCTTGAATTCGTTGGCGCAGCGGATATCGTAGCCATAGGACGAGGTGCCGTAGGAAACGATCTTGCTCCCGTCGGCCGCCAGGCGCACCTGACCGGGCTCGTAGGGTTCGATCATTCCTTCCTGCTCCGCCATGCGGCGGATCCACTTGTCTGACTTGATGGCCATGGTTGTTTGCTGTATTCGACGGATTCGGAGAATGCGGCATTTTACGCGAAAAATGGGTCAAGTTGGGGCGATTGGGGGGAATCGGGGCGGGTGTGGCGCTGTTGGTGTTGGTCGATGTTGATTGCCTTGGGAGCCCCCCCTCGGGATAGCACCTCACCTTTCAACGTATTGAGAATATCTCCGATTACCCGGCATCAGCGGATTTCATCCGATCAGCGATGAACCTGACATTTCGGAGGGAGAGAGTCACCGCGATTGAGGTGTCCGAATTCGCCCCCTTCCCTCCCGCCTCTCTATTTCATACCGACCAATACTGACGAAGCAAACTATTCCACCTGACCGTCCAGATGGAAGTGTTGTGCTGAATATCATTTGATTTTTGATCGAAGGAAAAATCGTCAAGCCCTCGCTCAATCCAGAAGAATTTCAATATCCCCCCACCGCGATTTGCGCTTCAATGGCTCTCTTTCTTGCATACCGTTCAAGTAGCACAAAGGAGCCTTGAGCCGCTCTCCCAGAGACGAGCACTGCACGCTGAAGAACATCACGTTCAACAAGAAGACAACCCGACCGGAGGAAGCAGAACATGCTCAACAGGCGCCAATTTCAATGGTGCGCAGACCACCATCGTCAGATCAGAATTGTGTGCTGGACGCTGATCGCCATTTTCGTCTTTCGTTACGTCCTGCTGTTCTTCATCCGTTTCTATTGGAACGGCATTGGACCGCTGGACTACCGCCCGGCCGACTCGATGATGGAGAAAATGAATTGCCAGACCGACCAGATCAAGGCCATGTTCATTCCTTCGACCAACCAGGTTTTTCCTCCCCGGTGGAATCTTAGCCCCTTCAAATCCAGCAATCTGGACCGCACCGATGCGCGGTTCTGGATGCTCGAGAATTATCCAACCACCTTGATCGGCTCCGAAATATTGACCGAGGCGCCCGCCTGCCTGGGTGCCTACATTGCCGACATGAAGGACTATCCGGGGCCGTATGCCATCCTCATCGTTGACCGGGATTCGGGCGAGACCATTTTCCGTATTGCACTGCTCAAGGACTATCTGACGCGATAAAGCGGGATGGAATTATTAGAACCCATTTCATAAATAGGCGTGAGTGCGAGCGAGTCCCGTTTGGGATGAAGTGCAAGGCGCGAGTGGGTCAAGACTGGGCGTCTTGACCCAAATTCGTAACGCAGCAATTCGCCCAAACG
>NZ_JABFMQ010000062.1:0-1071 GCF_013359625.1 Herbaspirillum sp. C9C3 | reverse complement strand
CGTCACGCTGCTCTGATTGATCTGGTACAAGGCATTGGCCGGCAGGCTCAGGTCGACCGCGGGAGCACGCAGGTCAGTGGTCTTGCCCGTTTCCTGCGGCGCTTGTGCAGGACCGGTGGCAGGTGTGCGAGGAGTCCGGTCGCGCGTGCTGCCCACCTCGTGCGTGGCGCTCACATCAAGTGGGAATCGGGTTTCTATCGTTTGAGAGGCGTAGGGCGCGCCCTCATAACGACGGTCATCGGCCTTGAAGCGATGACTCTTGATGTAGGTTTTTACCGCCGTACCCACCGAGGTAACGATCTGCCTGCCCAGCGGACCGGTATTGTGGATGGCGGTGCCATTGACGTTGTCACCGGCCAGGGTGCCACCGGCGATGAACTGACTGGCGTAGTTGTTGATTACACCGGCGGCCAGATTCATCCTGCCGCCGGAGGTGATCATGCCGGGTGCGCTGCGCGTAACGATAGTCCGCTGGATCTGCTCGGTGCCGTCGTAGATGATCCATTGGTCACGCAAGCGACCTCGAAAATCAGCACGGAAGGCTTGAAGCGCATTGTCAAGTTCGACATAGGCATTCACATAAGCGGCGCGCGCATCCTTCCAGGCATGCCAAGCCAGCCAGATCTGATACTCGTGCTGCAAGTAGTCGGGGACGTGAGCAGCATCAGGGAATGTCTTGAAAATCGGCTTCGTCGGCTCCGGAGTCAGGCGCGTCGTTGGTCTGGCGACACCGAAAAGATCCCAGACAGGATCTTCCGGTGTATAGAAAAACCTTTCGGGCACGGCTGGAACCAGCCGGTCTTCGTCGCGGAACTCCGCCACGGGCCTCTGGTAAGCCGCGCTCTCGTATTGGGAGTCGGCACCGAATTTCTCGAAGGGATATCTCGTGGATGGCAAGAGCAGACGGAAATTGTCCTCATCGCCCATGGCACGCCAGTTCTCGGGAGCGATGATCTGGCCGCTGTCCTTGTGGATGATAAGGGCGTCAGCTCCTGAGAAGAAATCCGACGATCCCTCCAGCCGGTAGTTGATGATCCGGCGTCCCGGCTTGCTCTCGTCGGCGATCTCGAA
>NZ_JABFMQ010000061.1:0-1163 GCF_013359625.1 Herbaspirillum sp. C9C3 | reverse complement strand
CTGATCTGCACCGGCGGCAGGGCCTTGCGGTCGATCTTGCCATTGGTGTTCAGGGGCAGCGCCGGCAGCACCATGATGATGGCCGGTACCATGTACTCGGGCAGATGCGCGGCCAGCGCCGTCTTCAATGCCGCCTCGTCATGTCCATGGCCCTGTTGCAGCGATACATACGCCGCCAGTCGCTGGCCCTCCACCGCCACCACCACTGCTTCACGAATCGAAGCTTGCGCCAGCAAGGCGGCCTCGATCTCGCCCAGTTCGATGCGCAGCCCGCGCAGCTTGACCTGATGATCCAGCCGACCCAGATACATCAATTGCCCATCCTCGCGCCAGCGCACCAGGTCCCCGGTGCGATACAGACGCTGCCCGTTGTCGGAGAACGGATCGGCGACGAAACGCTCGGCCGTCAGTCCCGGCTTGTTCAGATAACCGCGTGCCAGATTCACGCCGCCCAGGTACAACTCCCCGGCCACGCCCGGCGGCACCAGCTGCAATGCCGCGTCCAGCACATAGGTCCGGGTGGCACTGATGGGGCGGCCGATGGGTACGCTATTGCCTTCGTCATCCGGCTGGCAGGTCCAGTGGGTGACGTCGATGGCTGCTTCGGTCGGACCATACAGGTTGATCAAGGCAGCCTGCGGCAACTGGCGCTGGGTCTGCTGCTGCAATTCCATCGGCAGCGCCTCGCCACTGCAGATCACGCGGCGCAGGCCGGGACAATCCGCACCGTGGCCGTCGTTGACGAAAGCCTGCAGCATCGACGGCACGAAGTGCAAGGTAGTGATGCCGGCCTGATCGATCAGCGCTGCCAGCCTTGCCGGGTCGCGATGCTCGCCGGGCGCGGCCATGACCAGTTCGGCACCGGTCATCAAGGGCCAGAAGAATTCCCACACCGAGACATCGAAACCGAAGGGCGTCTTCTGCAGTACCCGGTCGTCTGGACCCAACTGACAGGCCGCCTGCATCCAGGCCAGCCGGTTGTACAGGCTGCCGTGACGGTTCGCGGCCCCCTTGGGCTGGCCGGTGGAACCGGAGGTGTAGATGACGTAGGCCAGCTGTTCTGGATGGATTTCCAGACCAGGATTGTCGGCAGACGCAATATCGGACAGTGTTGCCACATCGACGATACGGCACCCTGACACTTCGGGTAACTGGCCCAGTAC
>NZ_JABFMQ010000060.1:0-1371 GCF_013359625.1 Herbaspirillum sp. C9C3 | reverse complement strand
AGTCATTGCGCGACTTCATCGATGCCACCCAGGCGGATTACGAGGATCCGTCGCAGGCGCAGGCCAATCGTTTCAAGCAGGCCATTCTGCTGGCGGCCTCGCCGGATGGCATTGGCCTGACTACGTCCAAAGGCGTACATGCGCATGCTGGTGCGGAGCTCACGTTGTCATCGGGAACGGATACCAGCATCGCAGCCGGGAAGAGCCTGCTGGCCAGCGTGGCCGAGAAGATCGGTCTGTTCGCCTTCAAGGCCGGGATCAAGCTGTTCTCCGCCAAGGGCAAGGTGGAGGTACAGGCGCAGAGCGACGATCTGGATCTCATCGCGGAGAAGGTGGCCCGGCTGCTGTCCACGAGCGGGCGCGTCGAGATTCATGCGAAAGACGAGGTAGTGATTTCGGCAGGAGGCTCCTTCATCCGGATCAACGCCTCCGGAATCACGCACGGAACAGCTGGCGCATGGGAAGCCAAGGCATCGCAGCATGCGATGACGGGTCCGGCGCGCCTGTCGTATGCGATGCCCTTGCTGCCCGCGAGTGACTTGAATCTGCCGAAACGCTATCCCTATTCGCAGTAAATTTTTCTTCAACGAGGGCATCATGCTGATCAGTCCCCCTTTCCTGCCGCCGCGCACGGAGCAACAGACCGAAGACGAATGGCTTGATATGGCCATGAACGGCGATGCGCCCGGCCGGGGCGCTTTCCCGGTCAGTTTCAATCTCGGGTGGCATGGCGGAATACACCTGAGCGCTCCGAAGACAGGCAACGCCCATGAACCCGTGCGGGCCATTGCGGATGGCACCATCGTTTTTGTGCGTCCGCCCACGAAAGGCTTGCCCAACCTGCCGTCCGAGCATCCCCTCATGTACAACGGCGCCACCAGCGATGGCGTGGTCGTCATCAGGCATGAAGCGGAGATCGGCGAAGGGGAACAGGCACGTGTCGTCTTCTTCAGCCTCTACATGCACCTGCATGCCATCGCACCGGCCGCGCGCGTCAATCGCTTCCTGCATCGAAAGGAGGTCATCGGCAACGTAGGCTACATCGATGGAGAGATGGGGCGCATGCACTTCGAGATCATCTGCGACGATGCCAATCTCGCCAGGCTCACGGGCCGCGCTTCAGGTCCGTTGCCGCTCACCTCGGACGGACGACGCGACGTCATCCTCGGCGAAATCCATTTCCATATCCCCGCCGGGACGCCGGTCTACGACAAACCGCCGCTGGCACACTCCGCGCAGGCATTGACGGCCCCACCGAAACCGATCCGTCCATCGCGCGACAAGGAGCCGGATCCCCCTGTTGCGCTCTCTGCCGCCCACATCACCGCGAGTGACATGATCCTGGGCGTGCGCTATCCCGGCGCCGAGGGC